>CAVYTL010000002.1:0-16037 GCA_963771525.1 Vulcanimicrobiota bacterium
ACGCAGACGGCGAAGCCGCCGCGCAGCAGCGCGGCGCCATCGGCTCGCCCATCGCGCCGACGCCGATCAGGCCGACTCTTCTGCCATACGTGCCGCCGCGTACGGCGCGCGGGACGGACGGCCTGCGCCCGAAGCAGGCGGACGTGCGCGCGCTCGTCGCCTGCTTCCGGCTGTCGCGGCCGCTGTTTCTGTACGGCGGGTTCGCGGGCGTCGCGCTCGGGCCGCCGTCGCCGCCGGTGGTCGGGCGCCGCATCGACGCCGCGTCGTACTGCTGGGCGCAGGCCCTGGTGACGTCGTTTCACCTGATGGTGCACTACGCGAACGACTAGTTCGACCGCGACGGCGACGCCGCGGCTCGCGGGCGCGCACGGCGTGGTCGGGCGGAAGCGGCGTGCTCGTCGAGGGCGAGCTGCACCCGCGGATCGCGCTGTCGCCGCGCTCGTCTGCGCCGCGCTCGGGCTCGCGTCGCGCGTTCGCGCTCGCGGGAACGCGGCGGCGCGGCGCTCGCGGGGCGATCCTCTGTTCGCGTGGTGCTACTCGGCGCCGCCCGTGCGCTTCGCCGCGCGCGGCCTGGGCGAGGTCGACACCGCGCTGGTCGTCGCGGTTCTCGTCCCGGCGTCGCGTACGCCGCGTTCGCCGGCGCGTCGACGGCGCGATCTCCGCGCGCGACCGCGCCGTTGCTCGCGATGATCGCGATGATGCTGTGCGTCGAGCTCCCGACGCGGGCTGCGACTGCGCGTCGGAAAGCGCAAGCTCGTCGTGCGGTGGCCGACGCGCGTGCGGCTCGCCGCGAGCCGCCGTGGCAGGCGTCGCGCTGCGCGTCGGCGCGGCGCGCGGCCCGGCCGCGCCGGTCGCTGGCGCTCGCTACCCGGCCCCGCGGCTTCGACGCTGCGCCTGCGCGTCCTCCGGGCCGCGGCGTCGCGCCGCGCGTTCGCCTTCACGGGCGCCGCCTTCTACGCGCGGCCCCTCCGGGCTGGCGCACGCCTGCGCGCTCGCGCGCCGGCGCGCGGTAGCGACCGGCGTCGTTGCGCCGCGCTCCGCGGCGGAGCACAATGAGGTGCACGCGCCCGCGCGAAATCGGCGGGCCGAACCGCTCACGCCGAAGGGGAACCGACAGGATGCTTGCTTCGATCCGCGCCCGACGTTCGAGGACCTCAACCTCTCGACCGGCAAGCGCGCGCGCCTCTGGGAGATGATGTACGGGCACGGTCCCGGCAACGGGACGCTGATGCTGCTGCCGATCGATCAGGGGCTCGAGCACGGTCCGGTCGATTCTTCGACAACCCCGACGCGATCGACACCGACTGGGTGCTGCGCCTCGCGGTCGAGGGCAAGTTCTCCGGGATCGCCTACCACATCGGGCTCGCCGAGAAGTACACAAGCAGTACGCCGGACGCGTGCCGCTCGTGCTCAAGGTGAACGGCAAGACGAACGTTCCGCCCGACGACGAGTCGTTCAGCCCGCTGACCTCGAGCGTCGAAGACGCGGTTCGCCTCGGCGCGTCCGCGGTCGGCTACACGGTGTACGTCGGATCGCCGGCGCAAGACCGCGACTCCAGCAAGCCAACGACGTGCGGCGCGAGTGCGAGAAGTACGGCATGCCGCTGATCGTGTGGTCGTATCCGCGCGGCTCCGCGGTGAAGGCGAAGGGCGGACAGGACTCGCTGTACGCGGTCGACTATGCGGCGCGCGTCGCGTGCGAGATCGGCGCCGACATCGTGAAGCTCAACGTCCCGAATTCCGAAGAAGCCGCCGCCGGCATCGCCGAAACCGTACAACACGCTGACGATGGACGAGCTCGACGGCCTCCGCAAGGTCGTGAAGTCGGCGGGCCGCACGCTCGTGCTCGTCTCGGGCGGTTCGAAGATGGGCGACGAGGACACGATGCACAAGGCGCGTCTCGCGATGGAAGCCGGCTGCGTCGGCTTGATCTTCGGCCGCAACATGTGGCAGCGAACGTGGGACGACGCGCTCGCGATGGCCGGAGAGATGCACGAGCTGATGAAGGAGTTCGGCACCTAGGGACGCGCGACGAGGCGCTCGCGGCGCGCGCCGCCGCGAATGTCACCGCATCCGTCGAGCGCGCATCGAAGGCGCGCTCGATCGCATCCGTCCTGCGATCCAGCGCGACGGCGGCGACGTCTGGCTCGTGCAAGGTCAACGACGGCGTCGCCTACGTGCAGATGATCGGCGCCTGCGGCGGCTGCCCTGCCTCGCATGCGACGCTGAAAGGCGGGATCGAAGCCGTCGTCCTCGAGGACGTCCCGGAGATCCGCGCGGTCGAGCAACTGTAGCCGAGGCGCTCACGCTCTTCCCCGGCTCGACGGCAGCGCTACAACGTGACCGCGTTCGCATAGCCGGTGAGCTCGACGTAGCCCAGACCGACGTGCTTTCCGGTCGCCGCGTCCGTGACGTCGACGGCCCCTTCCCAGTAGGAGACGCCGTTCGCGCCGTTCGCAAGCTCCTGGTCGAGCAGCGCCGGGGTCAGCGTCAGGTCGAGGTGCGCCGACGGGATCTGCACGCGCCAGCCGCTCGGATAGACGCCGCCGGTGTGCGGGCTCGTCCACGTGCGCGTCGAGGAGACCAGAACGTCGCGAACGGCGAGAAAGCGAACGTGCCCGCGGGCATCGATCAGCGAGCCGCTCGATTCGGGCGTGAGCGTTGCGTCCCTGCGGCGCAGGCGGTAGTCCATGATCTCGCGACGGTCGTCGAGCTGGATCGCGAACCAGTCCCATCCCGACTGATCGCGCTGCAGCTCGTCGGAACCGAACTCATGGTCCATCCACGAGACGCCGCGCACCGCGAGGCGACGGCCCTCGTACGTCAGCGTGCCCGACGTGGCCAGCCGCGTCATCGAATAGTAGTGCGAAGCGCACGTCGCGCACGCCGCCTTCAGCGAGACACCGTCGTGGCCGTGAATCGCCGGCGGCTTTTCGCTGCGTTCCACGAGATCGAGAGCGAGAGTCGCCCCGCGGCATGCAGGGCGAACGCGTTTCCCCGCCCCGGCGCCGGGGCGTCCCACGCAGCGTCCAGCCGTCCGACGCGACGTCGAGCACGTGCGTCGAGGCGCGTCCCATCCCGAGCGCCTCGCGCGCGAACCGCTCGTCGTAGACGAAACGGCGCCCGCGTTCATCGGTCAGCGCGAGATGCGCCGGATACACCTCGTTACCGCGCCATCGTGACTGTCCCGGACCGGGACGCGGATCGCCGGGCCGCAGCCCGTACCGGAAGAACGTCAGCTCGTAGCCGAACCGCCGCCCGTCGCTCGCGAGCAGATGCCCCGTGTAATACCACCACTCACTCTGAAACGCGACATGCGCCGCATGATCGCGCGGGAACACGAACCGCCACGGCACCCGCGCATTCGCAAACCCGTCCGCCGTTCGTGCCGGCACGACGAGCCGCGCCAGCGTGGCGGCGCGCAGTCCGTTCGGCGGCACGACGAGGGTGAGCGGAGCCAGGATGGCGAGAGCGAACCCGGGTGTAGCGACAGCGCGCGCACGATGCGCGAGCCGAGCGGCCGCGGAACGGACTGCGCGCCGCCACGCCGCCACGATCCCCTCAACCCGCGCCACTATTCGGTCCGCACCGCGTCAGCCGTCCGAATCCGCGCCGCAACCCGCGCCGGATACACGCCCGCCACCACCGCCGCCGCGATGACGAGCGCGACCGTCTCGCCCAGAAACGACCAAGGGACGTGCGAGCTCGATCAGATACCCGAACGCCTGGCGGTTCACGACGAAGACCAACACCAGTGCCAGCAGCATCCCGACCGCGACGCCGAGAACGGCGCCGAGGAATCCGATTCCGGCCGCCTCGGCCAACACGATCGCGCGCACGCCGCGCGTCGTGACGCCGAGATAGCGTAGAATCCCGAACTCGCGCCGGCGCTCGAGAACCAGCGCAAAGAGCGTCGAGACGACGCCGAGCACGGCGATCGCTATCGCGACCACGTCGAGCGCGTACGTGATCGCGAAGGTCCGGTCGAAGATCTCCACGACGAGCGCGCGCAGCTCGCGGTTCGTCTCGACGTCGATCCGCAGCGGCGCGACCGCGCGGACGATCGCGGTGCGCAGCCGCGGCAGGTCGGCGCCGGGCGCCGCATACACGGCGATCGAGTCGACGACGTCGTCACGATAGAGCCGGCGGAACGTGCGCACGTCCATCAGCACGAATCCCGCATCGGAGGAGTAGTCGTTGTAGACCGCCGCGACGCGCAGCGCAACGGTCCCGCTCGCCGTCGGCAGCGCGACGCGATCGCCCGGCGCGACGCCGAACTTCGTGGCGAACGGCTCCGAGACGAGCACCTCGCCTCCGGCGGTCAGCTCCCGCACGAGCGCTTCCGTATCGTGCGCCCCGAGGATGCGCAGGTGCCGGCGGCTTGCCAGGATCGCGAGGTTCGTCGCGCCCACGTTCGTCAGCCGCCCGCGAAACGGGACTTGAATCGCGTGGAACGTGTCGACTTCGTCGACGCCGTGAACCTTCGCGATGCCGCTCGCGACGGACGGCGAAAAACCGGGTCGCCCGAGGCGTCGCCGAGCCCGAGCGGGCGCACGAACAGATCGGCGCGCAGCGTCTCGCCCGCCCACGCGACGACCGTGGTGCGGAACGATGCGACGAGCACGGCGATCGCGACCATCATCCCGATCGCGATCATCAGCGCCGCCACGGCGACCGCGGTGCGCAGCGGCGCGCCGGCCAGATTCGCCGCCGCCAGCCCGAGCGCCGGACGCCGCGCGCGCGAGCCCTGTCGCCGCGTGCGCGAGCAGATCGACGGCGAGCGGCGCGCACAGCGACCCGCCGAAGATGATCAGCAAGCCCGCCGCATAGCCGAACGCCGGGACGCCGTCGAGCGCGGGGAACAGCGTGCAGGCCCAGGCCAGCGCGAGCAGCGCAGCGCCGGCGAGCGCAGCGCGCGCGGCGAGCGCGCGGCCGGCGCCGCTCGAACCCTTGCGCGCGCATCGCGACCGCCGGCGGCGTCGCGCGCCGCGTCGAGCGCCGGGATCGCCGCGGCGACGATCGACGCGACGACGCCCAGGACGAACGCTTTGACGAACAGGATCGGATCGTAGACGACGCGGTCCGCGTGGGTCGCGACGTAGATCGTGTCGACCGTCCGCGTCACCGCCGCGACCGAAGACGTTGCGAGCGCCGCGCCGAGGGCGAGCCCGGCGAGCGATCCGCGCGCGCCGACCAGCGCGCCTTCCGCCAGAAAGGTGCGGAACACCGAACCGCGCGTCGCGCCGAGCGCGCGAACCGTGCCGATCTCCGGGCGCCGCTGGACCACCGAGATCGCCACGGTGTTGTAGATCAAGTACATCCCGACCAGCAGTGCGACGTAGGCGAGCGCATCCAGGTTCAGCCGAAAGCTGCGCAGCATCCGCGCGATCTCGCCCAGCCGCGTCGCCGGCCGGATCGCGCGGGTGCCCGGCGGGATCGCGCGCGCGACGGCGGCTTGCACCTGCGCCAAGCGCGCTGGATCGGCCGCGACGTCGATGCGGTCGAGCAGCCCGATCTTTGCCGAAGAGCTCCTGCGCGGTGGCGACGTCGACGAAGATGAGGCTCGAGTCGATGCCCGGCGTCCCGGCCGGGACGATTCCGGCGACGCGGAGCGTGACGACACGATCGCCCGCGAGCGCGTGGACCGTCGCTCCGCGGCGCCAGCGCAAACGGCGCGCCGTCGCGGCGCCGACCAGGGCGCCGTGCGCGTTCACCAGCACCCATGGGTCGACCGCGCTCGCCGCGACCGTGTCCGGCGCGGGCGCGCTCGCCGTCGAGACGCCCGGGAGCGGCCGCAGCAGATCGACCCCGAGAACGCGGACGATCTCGCCGGAGAGCGGGTCGCCGGCGCGCGCGCCGACCGTCAGCGAGTCTTCGATCGCCGGCGAGGCGGAGACGACGCCCGCGAGCGCCTGCACCCGCGGCAGCGCGCGCTCGTCGAAGCCGCGGCCGACGCCGAGGACTTGCAGGTTCACCCGGTTCGAGACGACGTTGACGCTCGAGGCGAACGAGGCGACCGCCGTCGCGTTCGCCAGGTCGATGGCGAGCCCGATCGCGACGGCCAGCGCGACCGCGGCGAGCGTGACGAGCGCGCGCAACGCGTTCGCGCGCAGCGGTCCGGCGACGAGCGCCGCGAAGAGTCCGCTCACCGCCCGCTCAGACGACGCGGCCGTCGCGCACCTGCACGATGCGATCGCAGACCGCCGCCGCGTCGGCGCTGTGCGTCGCCATGAGGATCGCCTGGCCGGCGTCCGCGATCCGCGCAGCAGCTTCAGCACGACCGCGCCGGTCTGCGTGTCGAGATTTCCCGTCGGCTCGTCGGCGAGTACGATCGCCGGCCGGTGCACGACCGCCCGCGCGATCGCGGCACGCTGCAATTGACCGGCGGAGAGCTGCGCGGGAAACGCACGCGCCTTCGCCTCGAGCCCGACGTCGCGCAGCACCGCGTCGACGCGCAACGCGATCTCGGCGCTGGCCGCCCGCTGCAGCACGAGCGGGAGCGCCACGTTGTCGGCGATTCGCATCGCCGGAAGCAGGTTGAAGAACTGGAACACCGTCCCGACGCGCTCGCGCCGCAGCCGCGTCAGCGCGTCGTCGCCGAGGTCGCACGTCTCGGCGCCCTCGACCCGCACGCTGCCCGAGGTCGGAAGGTCGACGCAGCCGACGAGGTTCAGCAGCGTCGACTTCCCACAGCCGCTCGGGCCGACCAGCGCGACCATCTCGCCGCGCGCGACATCGAGCGAGACGCCGTCCAGCGCGCGCACCGCTTCTTCTGCCGGCGCCGTACACCTTGACCGCGTCGCGCACGGCAACCGGAGCGATCCGCGCCGTAAGGCCCTGCGCGCGCGTCCTCAGCCGACGGCACGGAACACGAGTGCGGCATTGATCCCGCCGAATCCGGCGGAGTTCGAAAGCACCGTGCGAACCGGGCGTTCGAGGCGGGAGCGCGTGCGGCGCGAGCTCGCAGTCCGCTTCGTCGCTGTTGACGCTGCGCGGGACGATCCCGTCGCGGATCGACAACAGCGAGAGCGCCGCCTCCCACGCCCCGGTCGCGCCGAGCGCGTGGCCGTGCTGGCCTTTCGTCGCCGTCACGGGGAGCGTCGCGAGCCGCTCGCCGAAGACGTGACCGAGGGCGAGCGCCTCGCAGCGATCGCCGAGCGGCGTCGCGCTGCCGTGCGCGTTGACCACCTCGACTTCATCCGGCGCGAGCTCCGCTTCGTCCAGCGCGCGGCGCATCGCGGCGGCGTTCATCGCGCCGTCCGGGCGCGGCGCGGACATGTGGTGCGCGTCGTTCGTCAGGCCGTAGCCGGCGATCTCGCCGTAGATCGGGGCGTCGCGCGCAACCGCATCGTCGTAGCGCTCGAGAAGCAGCACGCCGGCGCCTTCGGCCATCACGAAACCGTCGCGCGCGCGGTCGAACGGGCGGCTCGCGCTCTGCGGATCGTCGTTGCGCGTCGACATCGCACGAATGACGGTGAACGCGCCGTAGACCAGCGGCGAGAGCGGCGCTTCGACGCCGCCGGCGAGCGCGGCACGCACGTCGCCGCGCGCGATCGCCCGGTAGGCATCGCCGATCGCGACCGCGCCGGCGGCGCACGAGTTCCCGTTCGCGACGCTCGGTCCGTGCAGATCGAACTCGATCGCGACGTTGCACGTCCCGGCGCCGCCGAAGACGGAGATCGCGAGAAGCGGCTTGACGGCCTCCAGCCCGCGCTCGCGAAACACGTCGTGCTGCTCGTCGGCGAACGCCAATCCGCCGAGCGCCGAACCGACGTAGACGCCGACATCGTGCGACGAGCCGTTGACCACGTACCGCGCATCGTCGATGGCCAAGCCGCGCCGCGGCGATCGCGAACTGCGAGAAACGATCGGTCCAGCGCATCCGCTTCTCGCTCACGTAGGCGCGCGCGTCGAAGTCGTCGACCTGCGCGGCGATGCGCGAGCGGTACCCGTCCGTCGGAAAACGCGTGATCGGAGCGATCGCCACCCGCTCCGAGCGCACGCCGTTCCAGAACGCCTCGACGCCGATTCCCAGCGGGCTGACGATCCCGATCCCGGTCACGACGACGCGCGGCTGCGCGCCGTTCCGCGCGCTCACGGCGCGCCCTCCGCCAGCGCTTTCATGCGCGCCAGCGTGCGTGCCGCGACGCCGTGGATGAAGTAGCGCGAGACGAGGTGTTCGCCGAGCCATTGGCGGGCGATGGGAAAGACGAAGTCGAGCCGGTGCTCGATGGTGACGCGCGTGCCGCTAGGGATGGGCTCGAAGATCCACGCGACGTCCATCCCGCGCGTCCACCCGCGCACGTGGCGGAACGCGATTCGCGGCGTGCGCGGATCGTTCGTCTGTTCCGCGACCCAGCTCAGCGGGAAAATCCCGTGGCGCGCGCCCATCGCGACGATGCGCGCGTCGCCGTGCCGTTCCAGCACGCGAACGTAGCGATAGTGCGGCAGCAGCTCCGGCCAGCGTTCGGTGGCGGCGCCGAGCGCATAGACCGTGTCCGCCGGCGCTGCGATGTCGACGGCGTTACGCGTCACCGTCACGCCAGCAGTCTCCCCAAGACCGCCGGACGAAACGCCCGTTCCGGCGGGACCGCCCCGGCGAGCGCCTCGAGCAGCGCCGCTCCGGCGTCGGGGAAGCGCGCGAGTCGCACGGCGGCGCGGCGCGCGAGCGGCGGGACGTCGACCAGCAGCGCGATCGCCGCGGCGAGCCGCCGCCGGCGGCGCAGCTCGTCCGCGGTGCGGCGCGCGTAGCGTTCGAACAGCGCCGGCTCGCGCGCCGGCTCGCGCAGCGCGCCCAGCACCGCGTCGGCGGCGCGCTCGGCGGCGGTCAGCGCGAGAAAGACGCCCTGGCCGGTGAACGGGTCGAGGAATCCCGCCGCGTCGCCGGCGAGCAGCGTGCCGGGCGCGCTGGCGCGGCGGACGTCATGCGCGAGCGGTCCGAACGAGACGCGCGCGCCGGCCCGCGTCGCGCCGGCGAACGAACGGACGCCGCCGCCCAGCGCGGCGGCCGCGCCTCCGATCCCGGCGTCGACGTCGGCCGACCATTCCGCCAGCCGCGCGCGCGGCACGACGACCATCACGTTCGTACGCCCGGCACCGAGCGGGTTGAGCGCGAAATACGCGCCGCCGCCCGCGTACATCTCGACGTGATCGTCGAGCGAGCCGAAGCCCTCGTAGTGCCCACCGAGCGCGTAACGCGCGCGGCGCCGCGGCGGTTTTCCGAGACCGAGCTTGCGCGCGACCAGCGATCCGACGCCGTCGGCCCCGACCACGACGCGCGACCGGCGCTCGCGCACCTCGCCCGCGTCGTCGCGGACCCGGACGCCGGCGCAGCGGCCGGCCGCGACGACGACGTCCTCGACGCGGGCGCGCTCGACCGTGGCGCCGGCCGCGCGCGCCGCGTCGAGCAGCAGCGCGTCCAGCGCCGCCCGCGGGCACGCCAGCGAGAGCGCCGCGAACGCGAGGGTGACCGGCGAGGCGCCGGCGGCGACCAGCCGCACCCCGCGCAGCGGCGAAGCGAGCGCACGAACCGCGTCGAGCAGGCCGAGCCGGTCGAGCGCGGCGACGGCTCCGGCGTTCAGATATTCGCCGCACACCTTGCGACGCGGGAACGCGGCGCGCTCGACGATCCGCACGTCGACGCCGGCGCGCGCCAGCAGCAGCGCCGTCGCGCTGCCGGCCGGTCCCGCGCCGACGATCACGACGTCGTTCATGCCAGGTCGCCGTCGGTCAGCGTCATCCGAAACCACGGCTCGCGGCGAACGCGCGGAGCGCGCCAGCCGGCGTCGCACGCGAGCTGCAGCGCCTCGCGCGGCGTGTACGCGCGTCGCACCGAGAGCGGCGCGTCGTGCCGCGTGAGCCGGTTGCGTGACGTGCGCGACCACAGCCACGTCGCGGCGAAGGCGAGCGCCGAGCGCCGCAAATCGCAGACGACCGGCGCAAGACGGGCGACGCGGCGCAGCTCGCGCAGCAGCGTTCGCGCCTCCGGCGGCTCGAAATGGTGCAATGCGAGCGTGCACGTCACCGCGTCGAACTCGCCCGCCTCGAACGGCAGGCGTTCGCCCTCGGCACGCACGAACGCGAGCGCCGGATCGCCCGCCGCGGCGCTCTTCGCGAGCGCGAGCATCGCCTCGCTGCGGTCCAGGCAGGTGACATGCAGCGAGCGTCCGCGCGCCGTCGCGTCGCGCACGAGCGCGCGCGGAACGTCGCCCAGCCCGCTGCCGACGTCGAGCACGCTGCGCGCGCCGAGCCGCCGGATGGCGCGCGCGACCGGCGCCGCGCCGCCGAAGCGCGCGTTCGCGAACGCGATGTCGCGCAGGTTCTCGGCGAGCTCGCCCGCATCGGGGACGGGCTCGTCCATCAGCTCGCGGGCGATCGCGCGGCGCACGCGAGGCTCACCTCATCGAGCTACTGCGCGTGCTCTTTGAACCACTCCGCGTTGATCTCGATGAAGTTCTTCCACTTCTCCGGGACGTCGGAGTCGGCGTAGATCGCTTCGACCGGGCACGCGGAGACGCAGGCGCCGCAGTCGATGCAGACTTCCGGATCGATGAACAGCTGCGTGTCTTCTTCGTCACCGTGGATGCAATCGACCGGGCACACGTCGACACACGACTTGTCCTTCGTGCCGAGGCAAGGTTCGGTGATGACATACGCCATAGCCGGAACAGGGTTGCCCGGGGACGGGTGAGCCTCCTACCGACCAAAGCCGCAGGCGCCCGCTCCGGTGAGGGAACGAGCGCCCGCGGACGAGCGGTCGGGTCAGACCGTGGTCCGGCGGCCGGTGAGCGCGCGCAGGATGAAGAGCAGAATCACGGCCCCGACGAACGCGACGAAGATGCTCCAGAGGTTGAACCCCGTGATCCCGCTGTGACCGAATGCGTTGAAGACCCATCCGCCGATGAACGCCCCGATGATCCCGACGATGATGTCGCCGAGCAAACCGCCGGGACCCTCGCCGGGCACGACGTACTTCGCGAGGAAGCCCGCGATGAGACCCACGATCAGCCAGCTCAGAATGCCCATGAACGAGGCCCGTCCCTTTCCGTGTGGTTGAGCAGCGGCTCGTCGCCGACGGCGCCCGCCCATCCTTCCCGAGACCGCGACGCCTGAAACGACGTTCCGCTCCGCTCGAAACCGGGGTCGGCCGCCGCGGGTAGGTTGAAGCGAGATGACCGCAACCTGCGAGGTCTGCCGGGCGAAGCCCGCGAGCGTCCGCGACTACGCCATGCGGGACGGACGCTGGTCGCAAGCCGAGGTCTGCGAAGATTGCGCGAAGCGCCGGAAACGCGCACCGTTCGCGATCCTCGGCGCCGCCGCGGCGGCGGCGGCGCTGGTCGGCGGGGCCGCCTTGGCGTTCGACGCGGCGAGCCGCCGCGAAAAAGGCTCCGCCGGCGAATCGCCCGCGGCCTCGCCGCAACCGCTCGGCGATCTCGGTCGCGTCTTCCGCGGTCCCTCGACGCTCGCCCAGTACTCGCGCGACCTCACCGAGGCGGCGCGGCGCAACGAGCTCGACCCGGTCATCGGGCGCGACGACGAGGTCGAGCGCGTCGTCTCGATCTTGGCGCGGCGAAGCAAGAACAATCCGGTGCTGATCGGCGAGCCCGGTGTCGGCAAGACGGCGATCGTCGAAGGGCTCGCGCAGCGCATCGCGCACGGCGCGGTCCCTGCATCGCTCAAGGACAAGCGCGTCCTCGCGTTGGCGCTCGGGCCGCTCGTGGCGGGGACGAAGTACCGCGGCGAGTTCGAAGGCCGCGTCAAGAAGATCCTCGACGAGGTCAAGCGCGCGGGCCGCGAAGTGATCCTGTTCATCGACGAGCTGCACACGCTCGTCGGCGCGGGAGCGGCGGAAGGCTCGCTCGACCTCGGCTCGATGATCAAACCCGAGCTCGCGCGCGGCGAGCTGCAGTGCATCGGCGCGACCACGTTCGATGAGTACCGGAAGTACGTCGAATCGGACGCGGCGCTCGAGCGCCGCTTCCAGCCGGTGCACGTCGAAGAGCCGACGATCGAGCAGACGGTCGCGATCCTGCGCGGCCTGCGCCCGCGCTACGCGAAGCATCACGGCGTGCGGATCGACGACGACGCTCTGGAAGCGGCCGCCTCGCTTGCCGCGCGCTACATCGCCGACCGCTACCTCCCCGACAAAGCGATCGACGTGGTCGACGAAGCCGCCGCCGGGGCGGCGATGCAGAATGCGGACGCGGTCGACGTCGAGCGCGTCGCGACGGTGATCTCGCGCTGGACCGGGATCCGCAGGGGACGCTCACCGACGCGCAGCGCGCCGGTTTGCTCGCGCTCGAAGAGCAGCTCGGACTGCGCGTCGTCGGACAGGATGCCGCGATTCGCTCGGTCGCCGAAGCGATTCGCCGCGCGCGCGCCGGTCTGAAAGATCCGCGCAAGCCGGTCGGCGGCTTCCTCTTCATCGGCCCGAGCGGCGTCGGCAAGACCGAGCTCGCGCGCAGCCTCGCGCACGCACTCTTCGGAACCGACGACGCGCTGGTGCGGCTGGATCTTCGGAATACACCGAAGCGCACACGATCTCGCGACTGCTCGGCGCGCCGCCCGGCTATCAAGGGCACGACGAACCCGGACAGCTCACCGAGCCGGTCCGGCGGCGTCCGTACTCGGTCGTGCTGTTCGACGAGATCGAGAAGGCGCACCCGGACGTCGCCGCGATCCTGCTGCAGATCCTCGACGACGGCCGCGTCACCGATGCGAAAGGCCGCACGATCGACTTCCGCCACGCGATCCTGGTGCTGACCTCGAACGCCGAGCGCGACGAGCTCGAGGCGGCGCTGCGTCCGGAGCTGCTCGACCGGATCGACGAGATCATCATCTTCAAGGAGCTGGGTCCGGCGCGAGATCGAGCGCGTCGTCGAACTGCAGATCGCCGCGCTCGCCGAACGGCTCGGCGCCCATGCGATGCGGCTGCAGCTCTCGCCCGGCGCCCGCAGCTTCCTCGCGACGGCCAGCGCCTCGCAGGGAAGCGGCGCACGCTACGTCGCGCGGGCGATCGCGCGGCACGTCACGACGCCGCTCTCCGAAGCGATCTTGCGCGGCCGGCTCGCCGGCGGCCACACGGCGCGGGTAGACTACGACGGTAAGGCCATCACCGTGGAAGCCGCATGAAACCGCTAAGCCCAGTGACTCCGTTCGCCGATCCGCGCGACGCGCTCGTTCGCCGCCTGGCGGCTGCATGCGCGACGCTGCTGCTCGCCGCGGCCGGCGCGAGCGCCGGCGCCCAGACGACGACGATCGGAAAGCCGCCGAATCCGAACGCCAACCAGACCTCGGAGCTCGTCTGGAGCGCGATGAGCGCCGCCGCGCGCGCCGCCGCGACGAATCCGACCGCCGCGCAAACGGCGAACCTCCAGGTGAATGCGGCGATCGAGCGCTATCGGATGCACGACTTCGCCGGCGCGCGCTCGGCCGCAGTGCAAGCGCTGATCGATGCGAACCAGCCCGCCACGCCGGCGCTGCGACCGCTGCAACCGATCGCGCCGCGGTCGGCGTACGCGCCGGCGCACTCGCCGTACGTGCAGACAGCGGCGCCGCCGTTGAACCTCGCCGGCATCGCGGAAGTCGACGCGGACGGCTTCATCGCGCAGGCGCGCGGCTCGCTCCAAGCGTGCCGCGAAAGAACACTCACCGAACACCAGCGCCGCGACAGCGCAACTCGTCTCCGCCGCTCGCGACTACCAAGCCCAGCGCTTCACGAACGCGCAAGCCGAAGCGAAGCGCACGATCGGCCTGTGCGCGCCCTCGCTGCGCGCGATCAATCTCCGCACCCCGTAGCGGCGCTATAAGATTCCTTTGATCGCGGCGGTGATCTCCGCCGGGCTCATCTCGCCGAGGCGATAGGTTTTCACCACGCCGTGGCGGTCGATGAAGACGTGGACCGGCATGGCGATCGCGCCGTAGGTGCGACCCACGGCGCCGGCGTCGTCGAACGCGACGCTCGCGTACGGGGAGTTGTACTTCTTCACGAACGACACGCCGGCGTTGCGCATGTCGAGCTCGTCGACGCCGAGCACTTCGAGACCGCGCTTCGCGTACTGCGCGCGCAGCTTGCCGATCGACGGCGCTTCGGCGTTGCACGGACCGCACCACGACGCGAAGAAGTTGACGTAGACGGGCTTGCCTTTGAAGCGCTCCAGCGAGACTGTCCCGTTGCCTTGCAAGGTGGGCAGCGAGAACGCGGGCGCCTGCTGCCCCTGCTGGGGGACCGCCAACGCGGTGGCGGGAACGAGCGCGAGCGCGCCGAGAACGGTGAGAAAAGGCAAGGTACGCACGACCGGTAGAACGCCTTGCCGCGCCCGACTGTTGCCATCGCAAGAGGTCCGATACGGTCGCGTCGTAGTGGTGAGCGTGAAAAAGGTTCCGGGTGTCGTCCTTTTGCTGTCCGCCACGGCGTTGGCGAACGCATCGCTCGCGGCGGCCCAACCCGCGCCCGGCGGATCGGCCGGCGGACCGGCGACGGCGATCGCCCGGCTCGCGGGTCACTGGCGCTGTACCGATCAGAACGGCGCGCACACCGAGCGCTCGTACGCCGCCCCGGGAGGAGCCCGCGTCCCGGTGCTCCGGCAGTTCGAAGCGTTCGGGCGCGAGGACGGACCACGCCGGCCGGCGATCCGTCGTCAGCTACGAGCGCATCTCGAAAGCGATCGCGGGCACGTTCGCGATCGAATCCACCGACGGCAACGCATCGCTGACCATCGAAAACGAGCCGCGCGCCGCGTTCGACGTCATGACGTTCATCGGAACGACGTCCGACGGCACGCCGCTGAAGCTCACCTACGCGATGAGCGGGACCAACGCGTTCGAGCGGACCGCAACCGCCGCCGGGAAAACCCTCTCCGACGAACACTGCGTGCGTGAACCCGACCGCCGGCGCCTGCCGCATGCAACACGCCGGACACGGAGGGCACCACGGTAGAGCCGTTCGAACCGGAAACCCCCGGCGACTGGGAGCGCGCACCGAAATCCGTCGACATCTTGGTGCGCGTCGTCCTCGACGATCGCTCGAACGTGCTCTGGACCGACGTCGTCCGTCCAAATGGGCACCATTCAACGACGCCACCATCCAAGCCGCGCGAGACAGCGTCTTTCGCACGGAAACGCGGCACTGCCGTCCGGTGGCCGAAATCTTCATCTTCACCGTGACCTTCGGGCGCTCTTAGACGACGGTCGGAAACTTCACCGTCGCGGCGTCGTCGCGCATCTGCGCGATCAAGTCGTGGACGGAGTCGAAGCGACGCTGCTCGCGCACGAAGCGCAAGTTGCGCAGGGCCAGTTCCTCGCCGTACAGCGCGCCGTTGAAATCGAGCAGCCACGCTTCGACAGAACGTGACGTTCCGTCGAACGTCGGATTCGTGCCGATCGAGACGAGCCCGGGATAGTCGCGGCCGTCGTGACGTCCGCTCACGCGATACACGCCGTCCGGCGGGAGCAGCTTCCCCGGCGCGACCGCGACGTTCGCCGTCGGATAGCCGAGATCGTGACCGCGTCCCGCGCCGAACCGCACCGCGCCCCGCAGCACGTACGAGCCGCCCAACAGCAGGTCAGCCGTCTCGAAGTCGCCGCGCTGGATCGCCGCGCGGATCCGCGTCGAGGAGACGCGCTCGCCGTCGACGACCGTGTTCTCGACCGCGATCAGGTCGCGCCCGCACGCGGTCAGATGCTCGAGCGCGAAGGCGACGTCGCCGGCGCGCTGTGGCCGAAGCGAAAGTTCGCGCCGACGACCACGCGCGCGCGCCGATCCGCTCGATCAGCGTCTCGTCGAGAAAGCGCTCCGGCGAAAGCGAGGCGATCGCATGGTCGAACCGCAGCACGAACGCCTCGTCGATCCCCGCCCGCGCGAACGCGTTCACCCGCTCCTCGAGCGTCGCGATCAGCGGCGGCTCGCTCCCCGGCCGCAAGAACGCCGACGGGTGCTCGCGGAAGGTGAGCACGGCGGTCCGCTCACCGGCCCGGCGCGCACGCAACGCCGCGCGCACGATCGCGCGATGCCCGAGATGAAAACCGTCGAAGAACCCG
>CAVYTL010000003.1:0-12252 GCA_963771525.1 Vulcanimicrobiota bacterium
CGGCGTTCGCGTCGTCGCGCTCGCGCACGCCGACCCCGAGCGCCTCGCCCGCGGATGGGAGGCCGCGCGGCGCTACCCCGTGCGGCGCGAGGATACGATCGCGCAGCTGATCGGCGCCGGCCGCAGCATGCTCGTGCCGCGGATCCCGCCGGAGCAGATCCGCGCGTCGGCACGCGACGAACGGCATTTCGCGTTGACGAGCGAGCTCGACCTCGCCAGTGCGATCGTCGTGCCGCTCGTCGTGCGCGGCGAGCGCACCGGCGCGCTGCTGCTGCTCCGCGGCGCGGAAGCGCCCGCGTACGACGACTCCGACCTGAACGTCGCCGAGCTGCTCGGGAAGCGCGTCGCGCTGGCGTACGAGAACGTGCGCCAGTACCGGCTGCAGCAGCGCATCGTCGACAGCTTTCAGCGCGCGGCGCTGCCGAAGACGCTGCCCCAATTCCAGGGCCTCGTGCTGGACGCAGTGTACATCGCCGCGTCCGACGAGCTGAGCGTCGGCGGCGACTGGTACGACGCGTTTCCGCTGCCGGACGGGCGGCTCGCGATGACCGTCGGCGACGTCGCCGGCAAAGGTCTCGACGCCGCGGTGCTGATGGGCGCCGTGCGGCAGTCGATCCGCGTGGCGGCTCTGCAAGGCCTCGAGCCGAGCGCAATCCTCCTCGCGACGGAGGCGGCGATGCAGCTCGAATACCACGAACGGCTGGTCACCGCGTTCGTCGGCGTGCTCGACCCGCGCTCGTGGTCGCTGGCATACGCATCGGCGGGGCATCCCGCGGGACTGATGCGGCGTCCCGACGGCACGCTGCTCGCGCTCGAGGGCGCCGGGCTCCCGCTCGGCGTTCCCGTCGCAGCCGAGCGGCGCACGCGCACGCTCGTCGGCATCCCGCCGGGATCGCTGATCGTGCTCTACACCGACGGCTTGATCGAGGCGACGCGCGACGTGATCGAAGGCGAGGCGAGGCTCCGAACCGCGCTGGCGCGCGACGCGGTCATGCACGCGCAGTCGCCCGCGAACCTGATCCGGGAGCTCGTCCTGCGCAGCGCCCCGCGCGACGACGTCGCGATCCTCACGCTCACGCTCGGGCGCGAGACGCACTGGTCGTTCGAGTCGGCCGATGCGATCGCCGCGCAGAGCGTGCGCGCGTCGTTCGTCGCCGCGCTCGCGCGCGAGGCGACCGACGATTCCGACATCGGCGCGGCGGAGCTCATCTTCGGCGAGCTGATCGGCAACGTCGTGCGCTACGCGCCCGGCGCGATCGACATCGATCTCGAATGGGGCGGCGAGGGGCCGGTGCTGCACGTGCTCGACCGCGGCAGCGGGTTCGACCTTCGCTCGACGCTGCCCGACGACGTGATGAGCGAGCGCGGCCGAGGTCTGTTCATCGTCGCGACGCTCGGGCGCGACATGCGCGCCGATCGCCTGCCGGAACGCGGCAACCACGTGCGCGTTGCGCTGCCCGTTCGCCGCCGGCGCGTTTGAGCGCCGCCGGCGCGGGGAAGGGGAGCGTGATCGAAAACCGGCCCCTCGCCGCATCTTTGCGGTTCCTCGTCTCCGCGAGCCGTGAGCTCGCGGGATCCTTCGACTACGCGCAGATGCTCGACGCGGTCGCGCGGTTGGTCGTGCCGTCGTTCGCCGAAGGCTTTTCCGTCGACATCGACGAGGGCGACATCGCGACGACGATCACGCGCGCCGGCCGCTTCGGCGATGCGCAGACCGTGTTTCCGCTGGTGGCGCGCGGCAAGAAGCTCGGCGTCATGCGGGTCGCCGGCGCCGCCGTCGAGCCGGATGCCGAAAGCGGGCTCGACGTCTGGGACGAGCTCGCGCTGCGCATCGCGGTCTCGGTCGATGCGGGACAGGTCTACGCGCGCGAGCACCTCGTCGCCGACACCCTGCAGCGCGCGCTGCTGCCGGAGCGGCTGCCGATCGACGACCACCTGACGTTCGACGCGGCATACCTGCCCGGCGCGGAGGAAGCGATCGTCGGCGGCGACTGGTACGATGCGTTCCGCATCCCCGACGGTCGCATCGCCTTCTCCATCGGCGACGTCGCGGGCCACGGTCTGCGTGCCGCGATCGTGATGGGCGAGGTGCGCCAAGCGTTCCGCGCCGCGGCCCTGAACCCGAACTCACCCTCGCTCGTGCTCGAGCGCGCGAACACGATCGTCAACATGCGCGCGAACCCGGTCATGGTGACGGCCATCTTCGGCATCGCCGACCCGCGCGAGGGGACGATCACGTACGCATCGGCAGGCCACCCGTCGCCGGTGCTCGCGCTGCCCGACGGCGAGGCCCACGTGCTGCCGAAGGACGGCGTGCCGCTCGGCATCACCGATCGCATCGATGCGACGGACTGGACCTTCACGCTCCCGGGCGGGGGGCTCTTCGCGCTGTACACGGACGGGCTGATCGAGCACGACCGCGACGTGCTCGAAGGCGAGCGGCGCCTCGTGCGCGCGGTGCGCGACGCGGTGTTGAACCGCGACCGCGAGCCGGCGCGCGCCCTGCTGCAGCGCGTGTTCAAGGGCGACCGCAACACGGACGACGTCGCGACGCTGACCGTCTCGGCGGCGGAGATCGCGCCGCGCGCGTTCACCTTCACGTTCACGGCCGTGCCGGTCGCCGTCGGGCTCGTGCGGCGCAGCCTCGACCGCTACGCGCGCACGATCGGGCTCGACTCGGAGACGCGGTTCGCGCTCGTCGTCGCCGCGGGCGAAGCGCTCGCCAATGCGGTCGAGCACGCGTACGGCGGCGTCCCGGGGCTCGTGCGCATCAACGCCGAGCACACCGACGGCACGCTGCACGTCGTGGTCGAGGACGAGGGCAAGTGGAAGCCCGCGGCGCGGCGCGAGGACCGTGGCCGCGGTCTGCCGATCATGCGCGCGCTCATGGACGGCGTCGAGATCCGCACGCACCACGCGCGAACGGAGGTGCGGCTGACGCTGCAGGTCGCATCCGCGTCGTGAAGTTCTGCCGGACGCCGCGACATTTCGAAATGTACGGGTATGACAGTCTGCGATGCTTGCGGGCACAGCAGAGAAAAACCGGTTTCTGAGCGGGGTCGCGCCGGCGCCGCGGAAGCTTTTCGAATCGCGCATGACGGTGCACGGAGGAGGCATCGGCGACGTCCTGCACGCGCCGGGAGCCGCGATCGAAGCGCTGTGGTTTCCGTTCTCCGGCATCGTTTCCACGCTGCGGCCGCTCGAGAGCGACGTGAACGTCGAGGTCGATGCGTCGGGCGCCGAAGGTTTCCTCGGGAGCGAGCTCGCGCTCGGCTCCCGTGCGACGCCGGACACCTGGGTCGTGCAGTCGCCGGGACGCTTCGGGCGGCTCGACGCCGCGGTGTTCCGCGACGTGTTCGAACGTGACGCGTCGTTCCGCGAAGCGGTGTTCCGGTATCTGGCCGCGCAGCGCGCAGTGCGCGGGCAGTGGATCGCGTGCAACGCGCGCCACACGATCGAGCAGCGGCTGGCGAAGTGGCTCCTCACGACGCGCGACCGCGTCGGCGACGACATTCAGATCACGCAGGACGTGGTCGCGATGATGCTCGGCGTGCGGCGCGCGAGCATCGTCTCGGCGTTGGGGCGCTTCGTCGACGAGGGGATGGTCGCGCACGGCTACGCGCGCGTGCGTATCATCGACCCCGTTCGCCTGACCGGCCTCTCGTGCGCGTGCTACGCCAAAGCGGCGGAGTTGCTGCGCGCGGGGTTGCCCGCCGCGTAGCCGATCCCGGCGCGCCGCAGGTCCCTGCGCATCGCGGCCGCGATCGCGTCCCACGTCGAGCGGTGCGCCTTGTCGTCGCCGCGCGCGGCGCGCGCCGCGTCGGGCTCGCGCGCGCGCGCGACCAGCGCGATGAAGTCTTCGCGGTCGCGGGCCACGTGCACGACGTCGGCATGGTCGGCGACGACGTCGGGAACGGCGGTGCTGACGACGGGCAAGCCGGCGGCGAGGTACTCGAGCGTTTTCGTCGGCGAGATGTTCTCGGTGTGCTCGTTCAGCGCGAACGGCATCAGCGCGACGTCGAAGCCGGCGAGGATCGCGGGCAGGTCGGCATACTCGCGCTTGCCGAGGTACGCGATGTTGCCGCGGCGCGGCAGGGACGAGGGCTCGATCTTCACGACGGGGCCGACCATCGCGACGACCGCGTCCGGATTCCGCTCCGCGAGCGCGTCGACGAGCTCGAGGTCGATCCGCTCGTCGATGACGCCGACGTAGCCGAAGACCGGCCGGCCCGCGTAGGACGCGAGGTCGGGATGCACGGCCGTCGCGCGCGTGCGCGCGAAGTGCTCGACATCGACGCCGCTCGGATAGCACCGCACCGCGCGCGCCCGGCGCTCGACCGTGTGGTACAGCGAACGCCCGCCGGTGAAGACGAGGTCGGCGCGTTCCAGCAGCCGCATCTCGCGCGTGGCGATCCGCGGGTCCGCCAGGGCGAACTTCGCGAGCTCGTCCATCTTGTCGTAGACGACCGGAGCGCCGGGGAAGGCGTCGGCGAGCGCGAGCATCATCGGCGTGTACAGCCACACGAGCGCGCGCCGCGAGCCGGCAAGGCGGCGCACGGTTGCGAGCGCGGCGTCATCGAGGGCGTCCGCGGGCCGCGCCGTGCGGCGCGGCGTGACGATCGTGACGCCGCCGGCTTCCCGCACGCGGTCCTCGTCGGCCGTGATGCGTTCGGCCGGCGCGTGCTCCGTACGGGCGTCGGCGACGAGCGGCTCTTCGAGGACGATCACCGGAACGTCGCGCGCGATGCGCGAAAGAAGATGGTTGGGCCGCTGCCAGACGCCGCCCCAGCGCAAGTGCAGGCCGACGACGACGACGTCGATGGGATCGTACGGGATTGAACGTTCTCCTTGGCGAGAAAGCAAGCTAGCGGCGTCTGTGAATTTCCGGGTATACGCGGCTTACCCAACCCACGCCGTGGTCTCGGTGCGCAAGCAACCGGGCGGAATTGAGATTAGGTGTACGACTTCCTCGTGGTCGGCGCCGGCTTGGCCGGCAGCACGATCGCCGAGCGGCTCGCGAGCCAGCTCGGAGCAAGCGTCTTGGTGATCGACAAACGGCCGCACGTCGCGGGC
Source organism: Vulcanimicrobiota bacterium (assembly GCA_963771525.1). GTDB lineage: Bacteria > Vulcanimicrobiota > Vulcanimicrobiia > Vulcanimicrobiales > Vulcanimicrobiaceae > Vulcanimicrobium. The sequence goes on from CAVYTL010000003.1 coordinate 5,074, forward strand.
AACACGCACGACCCGCTCAGTCCGGATGGAGTCCGCTTCCATCAATACGGCCCGCATATCTTCCACACCAACGCGCAGCACGTGGTCGATTACCTGAGCGCGTTCACCGAGTGGCTGCCGTACGAGCACCGGGTGCTCGCGCGCGTCAAGGACCTGCTCGTTCCGATTCCGATCAACCGCACGACGATCAACCGCCTGTACGACCTCGACCTCGAACCCGAGGGCGTCGGGCGATTCCTCGAGGGCCGCGCCGAGCGCATCGCGCGGATCGAGAACTCCGAGCAGATGATCCTCTCGCGGGTCGGCCGCGAGCTGTACGAGCTGTTCTTCCGGGACTATACGCGCAAGCAGTGGGGCCTCGACCCCTCGGAGCTGGACGCCACCGTCTGCGGGCGCATCCCGACGCGCACGAACGACGACGACCGCTACTTCACCGACGCGTTCCAGGCGATGCCGAAGGACGGCTTCACCGCGATGGTCGGCAAGATGCTCTCGCACCCGCGCATCGAGGTCGTCACCGGCTGCGACTTCGCGTGGATACTGGACCGCGCGAGCTTCAACCACGTCGTCTACACCGGGCCGATCGACGAGTACTTCGAGTACAAGTTCGGCAAGCTGCCGTACCGCTCGCTGCGGTTCGAGTTCGAGACCCGCGACGTCGCCTGGGTCCAGCCCGTGGGCTGCGTGAACGAGCCGGACGGCAGCGTGCCGTACACGCGCACGACGGAGTACAAGCACCTCACGGGGCAGCGCCACGCCAAGACGATCCTCAGCCGCGAGTACCCCTCGAGCGAAGGCGATCCGTACTATCCGATCCCGCGCCCGGACAACCGCGAGCTCTACCGGAAGTACGCGACGCTCGCCGCGGCGCAGCGCCACGTCACGTTCGTGGGGCGCCTCGCCGAGTACAAGTACTTCAACATGGATCAGGTCGTGGCGTCGGCGCTGGTCACGTTCGAGGACGTCGCGCGCACGACGGCGGCGGTCGCGTCCTAGCGTGCTGTCCGAACCGCCGGGTGCGACGGAGCCGTATCCGGAGATTCGGGCGTCCCCCGAGCCGACCGTCGCGCGCATCGACAGCCTGCGTACACGCGATCAGCTGCGCGAGACCGGCCACGAGTTCCGCGAGAGCGACATCGGGCTGATCGCCGGCCTCGGCGTGCGCGCGAGCCGGTATCCCGTGCTGTGGGAGAAGGTCGCGCCGTACGATCCGGACGTGCGCGACTACGCGTGGGCCTCGCGCCGCCTGCGGACCCTCGCGGAGCGCGGTATCGAGCCGATCGTCACGCTGCTCCACCACGGCAGCGGGCCGCGGTACACCGATCTCGTCGATCCGCGCTTCCCCGCGCTGTTCGCGGAGTACGCGGCCGCGACGGCGCGCCGGTTCCCGTGGATCAAGCGGTGGACGCCGATCAACGAGCCGCTCACGACCGCCCGGTTCTCGACGATCTACGCGACGTGGTACCCGAACCGCTTCTTCGACGACGCCGCGTTCGGACGCGCGATCGTCAACGAAGCGCTCGGCATCGCGCTCGCGTGCGAGCGCATTCGCGACACCGTCCCGGACGCGACGTTCCTGCTGACGGAAGATCTGCAGAGCTTCAGCGCGGCGGACGAGCACGTCGCCGAGTACGTCGAGCACAAGCGGGAACGCATGTACCTCTCGTGCGAGCTGCTGCAGGGGCGCGTCCTCGACGGTCATCCGATGGAACGGTACCTGCGCGAACGCTGCGGCGTGCCGCGCGCGGACCTCGAGGCGCTCGCGCGGCGCCCGCAGCCGCCGGACGTGATGGGCTGGAACTACTATCCGAACTCCGAGCGCTGGATCGAAAGCGACGGGAACGGGGGCCACCGCAACCTCGGCATCGTGGACCTCGCGCCGGAGCGCATGGACATGCGCGCGCTGCTGCGCGCCGCGCACGCGCGGCTCGGCCTGCCGCTGGCGCTCTCCGAGGTGCACGTGCTCGGGAACGAGCGCGAGCGCGCGCGGTGGATGCTGCAGCGTTTCGACGACGCGCTCGCCGTCCGCGCCGACGGCATCCCGCTCGTCGCGTTCGGCGCGTGGGCCGCGTTCGGCATGGTCGACTGGATCTCGCTGCTGTGCCGCGACGAGCAGATCCGCGAGGACGGCATCTTCACGTGCGCGGGTCCGCGCGGCGAGCCGCGCCGCACGCTGGTCGCCGACGTCGTGCAGGAGCTCGCCGCGGGCCGCCTCCCCAGCGCGCCGGCCGAACCGGCGTGGTGGGAGCGTGAGCGCACCGCCGTCGCCTGACGCGGTCCTCTCGAACGGCGTGGTCGAGGTGCGCGTGCCCACGACGCACGGGCCGCGCATCGCGCACTACGGATTTGTCGGCGGCATCAACGTGCTCGGCGACGGCGCCGGCGTCGAGCGCCGCACGCCGCGCGGCCTGTGGCGCGCCTACGGCGGACACCGCCTCTGGGCGGCGCCGGAAGTGTTTCCGGACACGTACACGATCGACGACGCGCCGCCGGCGATCGAACGGTCGGAGCGCCGCATCGTCGCGCGCGGTCCGCGCGACGCGACGACCGCGCTGACGAAGAGCTTCGCCGTCGAGCTTGCCGACGACGGCACCGGCGTCACGGTCCGGCACACGATCGCGAACGAGGGCGGCGAGCCGCGGCGGTTCGCGCCGTGGGCGATCACCGTGGCTCGCCCCGGCGGAACCGCGCTGATCCCGAACCCGCACTTCGCGCCGCAGCCGGAGGCGCTGCTGCCGGCGCGCACGATCGCCGTGTGGCGGTACACGAACTTCGCCGACGGCCGCTTCGCGCTCGGCGAAGCGTTCGTGCGCCTGCGCTGCGACCCGGCCTTTCGCGAGCCGAACAAGATCGGGGTCGCGTGCGAGCGCGGCTGGTTCGCGTACCTGGTCGACGGCATCGCCTTCGTCCTCGCCGCGCCGTACGACCCGAGCGGCGAGTATCCGGATCGCGGCTGTTCCGTCGAGGTCTACACACAGGGCCCGTTCTGCGAGGTGGAGACGCTCGCGCCGCTCGTCACCGTGCCGCCGGGAGGAGCGGCGGAGCACGTCGAGCGCTGGTCGCTCGTCCGCGACGGGGGCGCGGGCGACGATGCGTCGCTCGCGCGCGTGCTGGGCAAGCACGTCGGAGAGTGAGCGAGCAGCGAGCCGGCGCCGCCGCGGCGGACGCCGCCGGCGAACCCGGCATGCACAAAGAAACGATCACGATCGGCGAAGGCCGGTACCTGATCTATTACACGTGGGATGCCCCTACGAACGGTGATGGACCGAGCGCAGCGGCATCGCGCAATGCCTAGCGCGTCGTTGCGAGGCCGCGCCCGGGGCCCCGCCGCGAAGCGTGGGGGTCGCGCAGCTTGGGGCGGAGCGCCGTTCAAACGTGTCTGAACTCAGGTGGCATCCGCTGCTCGGCGAGTGGGTTGCGACGGCGACGCAGCGTCAGGACCGCACGTTCTTTCCGCCCGAGGACTACTGCCCGCTGTGCCCGACGAAGCCGGGCAAGTTTCCGACCGAGATTCCGGCGCCCGAGTACGACATGGTCGTCTTCGAGAACAAGTTTCCGTCGCTGCGGCGCGATCCGCCGGCGCCGGCGGTCGAGGCCACGGAGCTCGAGCCGGTCGAGCCGGCGCGCGGCGAGTGTGAGGTGGTCGTCTACACGTCCGATCATCACGCGACGCTCGCGGACGCGTCCGTCACGCGCATCGAGCACCTGGTGCGCGTGTGGCGCGACCGCACGCGTGCGCTGCAGGCGCGCGAGGACGTCGTGCACGTCTTCCCGTTCGAGAACAAAGGCGCGGTGATCGGCGTCACGCTGAGTCACCCGCACGGACAGATCTACGCGTATCCGTTCGTGCCGCCGGTGCTGCGGCGCGAGATCGCGCAGGCCGTTGGGCATCGCGAGAAGACGGGCCGATGCCTGTTCTGCGACGTGCGCGATCGCGAAGTCCAGGACGGCCGCCGCATCCTCGCGACGGAGCACGGCTGGGTCGCGTACGTCCCGTTCTTCGCGCGCTACCCCTACGAGACGCACCTCGTCGCGACGCGCTGCGTGCGATCGCTCACCGGCCTGAACGACGAGGAGGTGCGCGGCCTCGCGCGCATTCTCAAGCGCGTGCTGGCCGGCTTCGACGCGCTCTTCGACGTGTCGTTCCCGTACATCATGGCGGTGCACCAAGCGCCGAAGACGGCCGATCCATACCACGTGCACATCGAGTTCTATCCGCCGATGCGCACCGCGAGGAAGCTGAAATACCTCGCCGGCTCGGAGTCCGGTGCGGGCATGTTCATCGACGATACGCTCGCCGAGGAGAAGGCGGCGGAGCTGCGCGCGAAAATCGCGGCCTCCGCGCCGGAGCCCGTCGATCCCCAGCCCGTCGATGCCGAGCCGCCAAGTCATCCTGAGCCGCCAAGTCATCCTGAGCCGCCAAGTCATCCTGAGCCTGTCGAAGGATGATCGAGCTGAACGGGCTGCGCGATGCGTTCGCGCAGCTGAGCGATCGTGCGCCGCGCTTCTACCGTGCGCCGGGGCGCGTGAACCTGATCGGCGAGCACGTCGACTACAGCGGAGGCTTCGTGCTGCCGATGGCGATCGATCGCGCGACGGTCGCCGCGGCCGCGCCGCGGGACGATCGCACCGTGCGCGTGCGTTCCCTCGATCGCAACGAGACCGCCGAGTTCGACCTCGACGACACGGGTGCGAAGGCCGCCGGCGTCTGGAGCGACTACGCGCGCGGCGTCGCGCTCGCGCTCGCGCGCCGCGTTCCGCTGACAGGCACCGACGTCGTGCTGCGCACGGCCGTTCCCATCGGCGCGGGGCTTTCGTCGTCCGCGGCGTTCGAGCTGGCTGTCGGGCTCGCGCTGCTCGGCGCGGCGGACGCCGAGATCTCGCGGCACGAGCTCGCACATGCAGCCCAGGAGGCGGAGAACGGCTTCGTCGGCCTGCGCAGCGGGATCATGGACCAGCTGGCGTCCGCGTTCGGCGTGCGCGACCACGCGCTGCTCATCGACTGCCGCTCGGAAGAAGTGTCGCCCGTGCCGATCCCGGCCGAGGCCGCCATCGTGGTCGCCGACACCGGCGTGAAGCACGAGCTGTCCGGATCCGCCTACAACGACCGCCGCGCGGAAAGTGAGGAGGCGGCGCGTCTGCTCGGCGTACGCACCCTGCGCGACGTGTCGATCGCGGACTTCGCGCGCCGCGGCGAGTCGCTGCCGGCCCTGCTGCGCAAGCGCGCGCGACACGTCGTCGGCGAGAACGCGCGCGTGCTCGCGACCGTCGTCGCGCTGCGCGCCGGCGACCTCGTGACCGCCGGCGCCCACATGAACGCATCCCACGACTCGCTGCGCGACGACTACGAGGTCAGCGCGCCCGAGCTCGACGTGCTGGTCGACGCGGCGCGCACGGTCGACGGGGTCTTCGGTGCCCGCATGACGGGCGGGGGATTCGGCGGTTCGATCGTCGTTCTCGCGCGGCACGACGCCGTCGCGCCGCTCGGCCGTGCACTCGAATCGGCGTATGCCGCGCGCTTCGAACGCAAGGTTTCTGTAACGGAGGTGAGAGCTTCGGACGGCGCCGCACCGATCGAGTAGCCGCTACGTTAAAGTGGTGTCGGCGGAATGCCGATCATCGAATCGAGCTTCGACGTGGTTTCGTTACAGAATCCGCTTCACGCGGCATTTCACGGAAAGTACCGCAATCCGGTTCGCGCCGGAGACTTTCCCGACCCCTCCGTCATCCGCGTCGGTGAGCGCGGCTTCTATGCCGTCACGACGTCGACGGACTGGGCGCCGTTCTTCCCCATCTTTCGATCGCACGATCTGGTCGAGTGGGAGCTGGTCGGGCACGTCTTCGCCGAACGGCCGGACTGGTGCGCGGGGAACTTTTGGGCGCCCGACTTCGCAGAGAAGGACGGGCGTTTCTACGTTTATTACACGGCACGCCGGAAGGATGGCCCGCTGTGCATCGCGGTCGCCACGGCGGACCGCCCGGAAGGCCCGTACGTCGACCACGGTCCGCTGATCGGGCAGACGTACGGCTCGATCGACGCGATGGCGGCTGACGACGCCGACGGCAGCCGGTGGCTGCTCTGGAAAGAAGACGGCAACGCGTACAACAAGCCGACGCCGATCTGGGCCCAGCGGCTCTCGGACGACGGCCTGATCCTCCTCGGCGAAAAGACCGAGCTGCTGCGCAACGACGCGCCATGGGAAGGCCGCCTCGTCGAGGCGCCGCACGTGATCCGGCGCAACGGCTGGTTCTACATGTTCTACTCGGGCAACAAGTGCTGCGGCGAAGACTGCGCCTACGCCGTCGGCGTCGCGCGCGCGCGCACGCTCACCGGCCCGTGGGAGAAGTGCCCGCGCAATCCGGTCCTCGCGAGCAACGACGCCTTCCGGTGCCCCGGACACGGCGCCCCCGTCGATGACGGCAAGGGCAACTGGTACTACCTCTACCATGCGTACGAGCAGCGCGCCGACGCGGTGTTCGTCGGGCGCCAGCTCTGCCTCGACGCGATCCGCTGGAACTACGACGGCTGGCCGTCGATCAACGACGGCCGTGGCCCGAGCCGCGTCGCCGACGCGCCGTTCGCGCGTCTGCACCATTCGCCGTTGCGCACGCGATGGACGTCCGACTTCAGCGCGGCGCTGGACCGCGGCTGGCAGTGGCCCCAGTCCGGCGCGCCGGCCATGGAGACCGACCGCGGCGCCCTCGTCCTCACGGCGTCGCACCAGCGCCGTGGGACCGACCCGCTGGCGGCGGTCGCGGCGCGGACGGTGACGACGGGCGACTACGCCGCGACGGCGATCGTCGACGCGCGCGACCAGTCGCCGGACACGATGGCGTCGCTCTGTGCGTACGGCACGCATCGCGACGCGCTCGGGATCGGCGTGCACGACGGCATGGTGACGGTATGGCGCCGCCGCGGCGGGCGGCTGGTGGAGCTCGCGGTGAACCGCGCCGCGCGCGAGCGGGTGCACCTGCGCTACACGGCGCTCGATGGGCAGGCATACCGCTTCGCCTACAGCCTCGACGGCAAGTCGTGGACGACGCTCGGCGGCCGCATCGACGGCTCGTGGCTGCCCCCGTGGGACGCCGGCGTCCGCATCGCACTCGCGGTGGGCGGCGCGACGGGCGCGTCGGCCCGGTTCACCTCGCTGAAGTTCGTCCCGGCCCAGGCGCCGGTGA
>CAVYTL010000004.1:0-55090 GCA_963771525.1 Vulcanimicrobiota bacterium
CCCGTCTGATGCTAACAAAAGACCTACGGATCGCTGATGCGCTTGGGCTGGCTGTCGAGAACTTCCGGTAGGTTTGGGTTCTGATGCTCGAGCGGGTCGTGGAACGGCGCCGCGCGGCGCAACTCGCGCGCCACTACCGCGACCAGGAGGGTCTGGCGATCGCGGAGATCGCTCGTCGGCTGGGACGTGCAGAAGCGACCATCAAGAGCTATCTCTACGATCCAACCGGCGAGAAGCCACGCGCGGTCAAGGCGCGCTACCGGGGAGTGTGTCGCGGCTGCGGGGCGCCTACCGCGCCACGGAACGGCAAGGGCGATGCCTACGCGTATTGCAAACGCTGTCATCCCGGCGCGATCGCGCCGCAATGGAGGCGGGAAGAGGTTCGCGAGGCGATGCGCGCGTGGCGCGCGCGCTACGGCGCCGCGCCGTCCTCGTATGACTGGTCGCGCACGCACGCACGCCAGCGCGGCGGCGAAGCGCTCACACGACTACAGGCCGGAGAATGGCCCGCGCCGTCTACTGTCACCGATCTGTACGGGGCCTGGGCGAAGGCCCGCGCAGACGCCTTCGGCGGCGCTTGAACGCCTCGGCGTCAATGCGGTTGATACACGGGCCCCGGTGACCGCTCTGCCATGCGAGCGACAGCCAGGTGTGCTTGAAGGTCGCCGCGGATCGGGCCGCCGGCAAGCACCTCGGCGACTCCCGCAACCTCGTGAAAGCAGGCCCGCTCGCCATCCTGCCAGACGACCCCACGGTCGACGACACTGCGATGCCCGAGTTTGGCGACGAGCACGTCTGGGCGATTCTCGGCCGACATACCTCTCGTGGCGTCAAAGCGGGACCCCGGACGGACCCGCCGCGCTGGGTCAGCGTACCCGCGCCACAGGAAAAGCAGGGCGTCCGGGCCGACCCGTGCCGACGGCGTCGAGGCGTCCGGCAGGTAGCGAGGAGCAAGAGGCTGGGGCCGGCCGGAGCGCAGACCTGATCCTCCGCCGAACGGGGTGCGGTGATTCGTCAGGGTCGGGTCGTCGAACGCCCGAGAACTGACGTCGACGAGTCACGGACCGGGTAGGAAGGGTTGGGCGGCGAGGATCAGGGCTTGGTCGTAGGCCTGAGCGGCGCGCTCGGCTGGTCCGGGGAGCTGGCCGGAGAGCTCCAGGCTGACCATGCCGTGAGCGACCACCCACAGGTGCAGCGCGATCTGGTCCGGGTCGCCGAGCAGGTCTTGTGCCTCGACGGCGGTGGTGACCGCCTGCTGCAGCGCAGTGAAGGTGTTGGCGGCGGCGCGGTCGTCGTCGTCGCTGAGCTGGAATCCGGGCGGCAACGCTCCGAACATCAGCCCGTACAGCTGCGGGCTTGCCAGGGCGGCCTGACGGTAGGCGTGGCCGAGGTTGAGCAGCTCCGCGCCGGGGGTGCTGGCCGCGGCCCGCAGCCGCGCGCCGAGGCGCCGGAAACCTTCGCGGCGCATCGCGGCCAGCAGCTGCTGCTTGTCCCCGAAGCGGGTGTAGACCGCCATGGTCGAGGTGCCCACGGCGAGCGCCAACTGGCGCAGCGACAGCCCGGCCAGGCCGCGCTCGCCGAGCAGCCTGGCAGCCTGGTCGACCAGCCGGGTCGCTAGTTCGTCATCAGCGAGGGTATTGACGACCGCCATCCCTTAAGGCTATAACATCGTTATGCCAGGTGCTGTGGTGACCGATCCGACGGCGCCGGCCGATAGGCCGCCGGGCGGTCGACGGTGGCGCGGCGGGCTGGGGTTTACCGTGGCCGTCACCGCGCTGGACATCGGCGGCGCGATCGCCGCCTACCAACTCGCACGGCGCGCGGGCGCCAGCGACGCGGCCGCCTACCTGATAGGCAGCGTCGGACCGGTGTGCGGCGCAGCTGTGGTGTGGCTGCGCGCCCGAGCCGCCAGCGGCGCGTCGATCGCAGTCCTGGCCTTCACCACTCTGTCCGCGCTCGCGGTGCTCGTCGGCAGCCGCAACGCCCGGATGCTGCTGTACAAGGACTCGATGGTCACCGCCCTGGTGGGGCTCATCTTCGCCGGCTCCCTCCTCGTGACCCGACCGCTGGCGTTCTACTTTGGCCAGCGGTTCTTCACCGACGGCACGCACGAGGCAATCAACACCTGGAACCAGCTGTGGGACGACCCTCGCTTCCGGCGTGCCAACCGCCAGGTCACCACCGTGTGGGCGGTGAGCTACCTGATCGCCGCCGCCGGCAAGGCCTGGCTCATCCACCTCGCCCGGTTCGACACCGCCTACACCGCCACCCAGATCCTGCCCATCGCCGCCGCCGGCATCGCCACCGTCCTCACCATCGCCATCACCCGGCACTACGCCCGTACCGCCGAGAACTCAGCGACACCGGCTGTCATCCCGCCGCGCGAGCTCGACATCCCCGACACCGAGTAGCGGATCGTCATACGGGACCCGCTTTCGCCGCCCGGCGCACTCTCGGCCCTCGCCGACCCCTCCCGGTTGCGCGGGTTCCGTGCCTCGGAGGTCGGCGTCGATGTCGCGACCGCCGTCGTGCTCCACACCGTGCCCTAGTTCCGTGCAAAGGCGGAGCGGCCACCGAGCCAGCATCTGTCGCGCCGCGCCGCGGAAGCAGGTGTCCCGTTTGACGATCCGCTTACGGAAACGGTCCTGGGGCCGTCGAGCCGTGCGGCTTGTCCCGCGCCCAGCGCGTTTGGCGTGCTGGAGTAAACCGGCCGCTCGGCCTAGCCCGGCTCGAGGACCACCACCGGGATCTCGCGGTCGGCCTTGGCCTGGACCTCGTCGTAGGGCGTCCCAGTCGCGGTCATGATGCGCCACAGCTCGGGCTTCTCCTCGGCCGTGGCGACCCGCGCCCGAGCGGTGTGGTGATCGGCCTTGACCTGCACAGCCACGATCGGATCGTCTTGAAGGTTGAGGAACCAGCCGGGTGGATCGCCGCCGCCGTTGGAGGCCACCACTAGGTAGTCGTCTCCGTGCCGTTGGTAGATCAGCGGCGTGGTCCGCTTGGCACCCGAGTTGCGCCCGGTGGTGGTGAGCAGCAACACCGTGGTGCCCTGCCAGTCGTGGCCTTCCACACCGTCGGTTTCGCGGTATCTGTCGACGTGCTCCTGACCGAACAATGGGACACCCATCAGCCGATCTTCTCCGCCAGCTCGACGATGATCCCCGCCGGGCCGCGCACGTAGCAGAGCCAGTAGCTGTTCTCGTAGTTCACCAGCTCGCCGACCAGCTCGCCGCCATGCGCTCGCAGACCGGCGAGCGATGCCTCGATGTCGTCGACGACGAACAGGATGTGGCGAATGCCCGGGGCGTTGGCCGGCGCCGGCCCGTCGTCGCCCTCGTATGAAGGGGAGCGGTACTTGGCCAGCTCGACCTTGCCGCTGCCATCGGGGGTCCGCAGCATCACGATGTCCGCCCGCACGCCCTCGAGCCCGTTTATGCGGTCCACCGAGCCGCCCTCGACGGACGCCTCGCCCTCCAATTCGAGCCCGAGTGCGGCGAAGAACGCGGTCGCCGCCGCGAGGTCGTCGACGACGATGCCGATGTGCTCCAGGCGCTGGACGGTCATGAACGGCCTCCGGCCAGCTCCTGCGGCGTGTACTCGTCGTGCCTGCGTAGCCACGAGCCGGTCCGATCCTGCGGCTCTTCGGTGATCTCTTGCGGGCCCATGATCTTCCTCTCTTTGGAGTCGGTGGAGCTAACGGGTGATGGTCCCGGGGTGCCGCCGTCCGGGCGGAGGACGCTCAGTTGAGACGACCTTCCTACACCTCGGCCGGCCCGAGCACGGGCGGCCCGCCGACGTGGGTGGTCGCGCTCGGCGACATTCGTGGCGCGGCGGGCGGCCTCGCGTATGCCGTCGCGGCGGCGGGCAGGTCGCGTCGAGTTCGTGCAGACGCCCGCGCACGGCGCTTGAGCGGCACATACTTCGGCATCGTGGTCTCCTGGTGTCGGGGGCCGCGCCTCTCGTGGCCCTTCACCTGGTGAGCGGAGCCGGCCGGCGGTTCTCGACATGGAATCACTCATCTCGATCCGAGACCGTCGCGTAGCGGGAACCCAAGCGGGAATCTGACGCCGAGCGATCACCAACGGCATCCTCCCCGCAAACGAGCACCTTCAGGTGGTCGCGAAAGGGAAGAGCGTCCGGATACCCGGCCCGGTGATTTGTCCCGGGACCGGCGGGTCAAACGGACGCCGCGGTCGTCGCGCAAGCTTTGCGCGCTGAGGCAAGAGCAGGTCTTCGGAGAGAATGGTCCGCGCACCTCGATCTCGCCACCTGCGGGGCTCGTTCCGTCGTCCGCGCCGTCGCCGTCGATACCGCCGAGTCGGAGTAGCTCGTTTTCGTGAATGCAGGGCTCGCGCTCCCGAGACCCGCAAAATTCGAAAGCACGTCTCGGGCCGGTTGCGCCGGTCAGACCCGCAACGCGCGGCATGCGGGGCGCTCGCGGCGCCGGAGCCAGCCGGGACGCCGGAGCCGACCGCTGAGCAGCGGATCCCGCGCGTTGCGAGACGGTCGGCGCGGGCGCCACCATGCCTGCGCGGCGATGAATGCAGGAGCTACCAGTCCGCGTGCCGATTGGTCACGTACTGCTGCTCGACGCCTAGGCGGGCAGTCAGCCGGACGGCTCGATCGTGGCTGCTTTGGTGGCCCAGCAGAAGAGCGCCGAGCACGGCAGCCAAGAAGCACGGCGCACGTGCCCAGAAACGTGAATACGACGTCGATGACCGTCGGGAAGTTCCCCATCCGGTTGACCACGGGCAACGTCTGCAGCAGCGCGACGACGACTGCGGCGGTGCCGAGCGTGGCCGACGTGTTGACGACAAGCTGATGCCGGCGCTGCATGGACAGCGCAACGCCGTCCGACCGCACGTATTCGGGGGCGATCGACTCGGCGCAACTGGTGAGCGCGTCTCGGATGAGCGGATCAGGCGGCACGTTCTGAATATTGTCGATGACGTCGTCCGCGGGTACCGCGCCCACCTCGTCGTATCGGCGATGGTGCAAGATGGGAACGTTGCTGACCAGCATGTGTCGGCGTTGAGCGTCCGCGACGAACGCGGCCGTCATGTCCGGCGGCCCTGCATACGGACCGTCCCAGACCGCCAGCGCGTGAACCTTGTCGGTCACGCCTGCGGCGCGGGTCGCCTCATCGAGGATCGCAACGTTCGTGCCCCGGAACGCATCCTCGCTGTCGGGATCGAGCCCGAGCACGAGCAGCTGTCCGCAAGCGCGCGCGTCGTCGACGAGCCGGTCGAAGGTAGGGCCCCATTCACCAGGGCGATCGAGGACGGATCGCTTGCGGAACTCGTCGGGATCGTACGGGAGCACGAGCTTACGCGCGATACCATTTTCAATCGCGACGGACAGCGCTATGAGATCGGCGCCGCAGGCTCCCGAGCAGACCAGCGTTGTCGCGCCGAGCTCGTGTAGGCACGACGTGAGACGAACACGCACGGTCTCGATGAACTCAATGGGGAAGCGGGGCTCCGCGGTGGCGCGCGCGTCGATTCGGCGACCCGCGAGTGCGACGATCATCGGCGGCGCATCACCCAGTGCATGAGCGCACTCGCTTCTGTGCCCAAGCGAGTAGCCCTATCCGCTGAGCGCGGCGATAGACGAGTCGCTCAGCTGAGCGGAAACCCGCACAGGTCGCAGTCGCGTTTGCGGGGCGGCGCCGGCGGAGTGTGCACGACGGCTGCGGGCGCGCGTGTCGGAGGAGCGTCTGCAACGCCGACGTCGGCCTCGAGCGCTGCTACGACGCGTGCTGCGTCCTCATCCGAAAGCGCGCCGCCGACGCGGCCGTACGACGCCGCGTAGTACCAACCGCTGACGAGCTGAAGCAGTCGCGCTTCGCCGCGGCGCGCCGCCTCGACCGCGAGCTCTGCGGGAGTCAGCGAACGAGCAGCGGGAAGCAATCCGCGTGCGCGCACCGCGCGCAGCGCCCGCGACCACAGCGCGTCGGCAGCCGCGGTCACCGTCGCACTCCATGACGACCGCGGCGTTCGCCGTAGGTTACCAGTGCGACGACGACGAGCCCAAGCGCCGCGATCACATCCACGCGGAGTGCCCACGGCCGGAGAACCGACCAAAGATCGATGGCGTGCTCCGTCCGCGGGCCGATAGCCGGCGCGACTCGCGGCCGCGGTGCCGCGAGCACGCCGTCGCGGTGCGTGAAGATGCTCCGAGGCTGCGGCGGCGCAACGACTTCCACGGCCGCGCCGTGTGCGGAGCCGGTCGCGCTGCGATGCGGCGCCGCGGCGAACGCCAGCAAGAGCGATGCGACGAGCGCCGCGGCCGCGACGCCGGCGAGTACGAGTCGCGCGCGCAGGTCCGGATTACGCGAGCCGACAGATGATTGCATGATCGTGTGAGCGATCGAGCAGCGGCACGACGCTTTGCGGCAGCGACAGCACGCCGCCCGGACTCGCGAGGAGCTCGGCTCGCCGGATTCGTCCCCCGATGACGCAGATCGTCAGATACGCGATGGAGATTGCGGAGATTCTCGAGGAGCAGGTGTCGCTCCAGCGCCTGCGCCTCGAACACGAAGGCGTACGCGCACATCAGCAGCACCGTCGCGAATGCCGACCAGGTCGCGATTTGCGGATGACGCCGCCACACCGGCGCGATGCCTCGCACGCCGAGGACGCTGGCGCCGGCGGCGATCACGCCGCCCACGGGAACCGCGATCAGAGGATAGAGCGGCATCCGCGCGGCGAACAGCACGCCGACCGCCACCACCAGAATCGGCATTCGCAGGCGTCCGCGCGCGACGCACAGCGTCGCCGCCGTCACTGCACCCACGCCGCCGAGAATGACGGGATCGAAGCGCGTCCACGCAGCCGGGATCGCGACGAGCGCGACGCCGATGAGGCCGGGACGCCACCACGCTTCCGCGTCGGCGTCGGGCCACCACGGCAGCGCGCGCGGTATTCCGACGGCAAGCACGGCGAAGGCCCACAGGGCCGCCCAGTTGCCGCGCACATCCAGCGTACCCGCAGCGGTGGCCGCGGCGTATGCGGAGAGCGCCACGATCACGGTCGCGGCGCGCAGCATGCGATCCGCGGCGAGTACGGTCAAGCGCACTTCGGCTTGCGCGTCCTCCGTGTACCGTCCGATCTGCGCCTGCCTCCGAAGCAGGTTCGGTTCGTTGTAGTAAAACGCCGGATCGGCGCGGCGCTGCCAATCTCTCATTGCGAGACCACTTCGCGCGTGAACACCGGGACGTGGTCCGGCGTGAGCGTCACCACAGGAAGGCGCTGCTGCTCGAGGGGCTCGCGCGGCCGAAGCGTGACGAAGATGACCGACGCACCGTGCCGCCGCACTTCGCCGCGCAGAACGCGGCTCAACGTGGCGCGATCGCCGGCGAGGCCGACGTGCGCCAGCTGCGTGTCCAGACGATCGAGATCCGCGTTGCGAGGACGCAGATGCATGGTCATGACCTCACGCGGCCCGAGCTGGCACACGAATCGTACCGTCAGCCGCCGGCCCGCAAGCGCTCGGCACAACGCGGACACGAACGAGATCGCCTTCTCCAAACGATAGCGGTGCAGCGTGTCGTCGCCGTCGAGCGGCGCCGCCGTGTCGAGCACGACGCTGAGATCCTCGCGGCTGGGGTCTTGGAACTCGCGCACATAGAAGTCGCTCGGATCGCGCGCGCGCAGTGAGAGAACGCGATGGATCAGCTTCGGTGAGTCGCCCGGGCGGTATTCGCGCGCGCCGACGTACTCTTCCGTCGCGACGGGCATCTTCTGGAATCGGCCGACGGCGCTGTGCCGCCCGGCCAGCAGCGCGTCGATGAACGGCTGCAGCTGGTACGCCGCGGGCAGCACCGTCACCGGACGAACGCGCCCGAAGATCGCCGTCGCCCGAAGACCGCTCCCGGGCAGCTCCACGACCGCACGGAACGGGCCGATCGACAGCGTCCCGCGCCGTTTCGCGAGAACCGTCCAGCGCGATGTCGCCGCGTGCCCGGCTTCGACGATCGGCATCTCGGCCCACGGGCCGGACTCGATCGTGACGCCGCCGATCGAAAACCGCGCGCTCGTCAACACGCCGACCACGGGGAAACCGTGATCGTTGGACAGCGTGAGCGACAGGGGAAAGCGTTCCATCGCGCGCGTGCGCGAAGGCATCTCGATCGCGGCGATGCGCAGCGCGCGTGCCGTCGTGTACGAGATGATCGTCGCAAGGGCGATCCAGAGCAGCGGAAACGCCGCCGCGAAGGCGACGAGCGGGCGGAGCGCCGCATGCGGCGCGCCGGCGAACGCGGCGACGACGACCGCCGAGACGAGCACGCCCAGACCGACGGGCGCCGCGACCGCGACGTCGACGCGCGACGGCGGCTCCATCGGTCCGGCGTTCACCCGGAAAGTCGACCGTGTCGACGATGCGCTTCACGATGCGCGTCTTCCATTCCGTCATGCTCATCAGCGACTCCGGCATGACTTTCGGCATCAGGCGGTGCGGCAGCGCATGGACGAAAAGGGCTTTGACGTCGTCGGGAATCACATACGAGCGGCCGTTCACGAGCGCGAAGGCGCGTGCGAGCTGCATCAGCTGAAGCGCGGCGCGCGGACTTGCGCCGAGGGCGAGCTCGTCGGAGGCGCGGCTTTGACGCACTGCGGCAGTGATGTAGCGCAGCAGCCGCTCGTCGACGACGACCGATGCGACGAGCGCCATCAGCTCGCGCACGCGCTCGACCGCGAGCACGGCGACCACGTTTTTGAGCGGGTCGTCCGCCATCCGGTCGCGCAGGATTTCCATCTCTTCGTCTTCGCTCGGATAGCCCGGCGAGAGCAGGAGCTGGAAGCGGTCGAGCTGTGCTTCCGGCAGGTCGTTGACGCCGGAGTGCTCGATCGGATTTTGTGTCGCGATCACCATGAACGGATCCGGGAGCGCGTACGTGCGCCCGTCGACCGTGACCTGCGCCTCGCCCATCGCCTCCAGCAGCGCGCTCTGCGTGCGCGGCATCGCCCGGTTCAGCTCGTCGGCGAGCACGATGTTTGCGAACACGGGGCCTGGGACGAACCGTTCCTTGCGCGGATCGACGTAGCCCGTGATGTCGACGGGAAGCAGGTCGGGCGTACACTGCACGCGCTTGAACTCGCACGAGATCGATCGCGCGAGCGTCCGCGCGAGCATCGTCTTGCCGACGCCCGGACGGTCCTCGAGCAACACGTGACCGCGGGAGAGCAGCGCCGCCACGACGAGGTGGACGACTTCCGACATGCCGACGACGACGGTTTCGATGTTCGCGATAAGGCGCTCGATGTCGTCGTGCGCGCTCCGCAGCGCCGTATCGCGAATCACCCGGGCGTCCCGCGCGGCTCGCTGCGCGCCGCCAGCGTCGTCGGCAGGCTGTGCAACGCGAGCGGTATGAGCCATCGCGTCGCCAGCGCGGCGATCACGGCAAGGACCAGCAGTGTCGCCGCGGCCCAAATCGTCCACGTCGAGGCCAGATCGAGGACGAGCCGTTTCCCGACGCCCCCGAAGAGCTTCACGACACCGGGACCCGGCTGGAAGATGTACACGGCGAGCGGTGTCCCCACCCACCGCGCCCCGCCGCCGATGATGCGCGCCGAACCGGTCCGCCATCGCAGGCGGGGCCACACGCGGCCGGCCGCCGCGCGCGCGAGGAAGTTCGCTTCAGCGGCGGCCGCGATGACGGCGACGACCGCCGAAATGCCGAGCGCCGTGCCGGACAACGTGAATCCGCTCTCGTAGCCCGCTGCGACGAACGGCAGCGCGATGAGGAACGCGAGCGCGCCGACGGCGACGCCGTCCGCTGCGGACGCGATCGCTTCCGTGCGTCCGTGCAGTCGCGAGCACCGCGAACACAGACGCAGCCCGTCGGTGCCCTCGCGCCGCCGGAGTGCGAAGATGCCCGTCCACGCGATCACGCACGCTCCTTCGAGCACGAGGAGAAGCACGAGCGGCACGGAGTCGGGTATCAGCGGTGACACGAACGTCAGCCCGGCTTTGCAGTCTTCTTGCGAGCAGCGGTTTTCTTGTGCTTCGTCGTCTTCTTGTGCTGCGTGGTCTTTTTGCGCCCGGCGCTACCGGCCTGCGGCCCGAACTCCTCGCGCAGCACCTGCTTCGCGTCCTCGAGGATCTTCTTTCGCGACGCCGGCAGATTCTTGCCCGCGCGGTTGATGTAGAACGTCAGCATCGACATCGCGGAGCGGTACGGCGAGGACTTCCTGCGCTTCGACTTCTCCGCGTCATGCTCCAGCTCGTGCGCGATCGCCTTGGGGTCGTTCTTCGCGAACGTGCCCGTGGCGATGTCCAACGCGTCGCTCGTCTCGGTGACGCGCGCGGACCAGTAGCGTTTTCCGCCGGATTTCGCCCGCGCGGGCTTGCGCTTGGAGGCCGCCTTCTTCGTCGCCACGACGGAAGGCTACCCGTTTTCAGGCCGGCGCGGACACCGCCTCCGCGGATGTCGGATCGATGCGGCTCTCGACACGGTTGACCGAGTCGGCCGGGAAGCCGCCGCGCTGCGCGTGCTCTCGGATTTGCGCTTCGTTCTCGGCGTTGTAGATGCAATAAATTTTGTCGCCCGTCACGTAGCTCTCGACCCATTGGATCGTCGGTCCCATCGACCGGAGCACATCGCAACTTTTCGCCGAGACGCCCTGCAACTGGCCGGCCGACAGCGCACCCGCTCCCGGGAGCGTGCGCTCGATGATGAACTTCGGCATCGTGGTTCCTCCGTAGCCCCGGACCCGGCGCGTTCGCAGCGGCAGCCCGGCTTCCTTCGGAGGGGGAGCGGCCGGGCCCGTGCATCGTCGGAGCGATCGAGCTCAGCGCCATGGCCCGATCGACCATCGCCGGGTCTGCGCGGCGGGCAGTTCAGCGACCCGCTTGCCGGAGCGGTTGCGCTCGCGGGTCCGTGCCGGTACCCTCACCTCGTGCGAACGCGACCCTCGCCGCTGCAGAACCGGGTCACGCCGTTCGGCGAGATCGTCGCGGTGCCGGAGCGCGGGCTGATGATGGGAAATCGCGGCGTGCTGCACGACGATGCCTGGACGATCGTGCGCCCGTATGCGGTGCGGCGATGGATCGCGTGCGTCGCGGACTTTCGCGGGCGATACCGGACCGTGATGCAGCCGCATCGCTACACGGAGCTGTTCTTTCTCGACGAGGCGACCGCGTTCGCCGCGGGCCATCGCCCGTGCGCCGAGTGCCGCAACGCGGACTATCGCCGATTTCAGGCGCTGTGGCGGCGCGCAGCCGGAGACCCGGCCGATGCGGACGCGATGGACCGCGTCCTGCACACCGAACGCCTCGACCGCCGCGGCAAGCGAACCGCGACGATGCCGTTCCCGTCGCTGCCGGACGGCGCGTTCGTCGCGGTCGACGGCGATCCGTGGCTGGTGCGGGGCGATGCGTTACTCCGGTGGTCGGCGGGCGGCTACGCGGAGCGCCGCGCGCGGCCGCGCGGGAGAGACGCGACGGTGCTCACGCCGCCGTCGGTTCTCGCCGTGTTCCGTGCCGGCTACGAAGCGGCGCTGCATCCGACCGCGCACGAGGACGCCTAGCGCCGTGTCCAGCTCGTGCCGTCGGTGAAGTGCACGTAGTCGACGGTGCAGTCGTTCTGATCGGAGACGAAGCCGAAGAGCCCTCCGTTCACCGTGCGCCGGACGTGCTTCGACACGTCGGTCTTCGGCGGGAACGCGCCTTTGACGTCGAACGTCGCGCGCTTCTCGTGGCGACCGTAGCGAACGTTGAAGCGTACTTCGTCGGCGGCGACCGCGGCCGCGTTGCGCAGCGTGACGTCGTACGACGCGATCTCGATCAGCTCGATGCTGTGAACGCCGCCGCTGCACGTCGTGATCGCGACGGGCGACGGCGGCACGGGCGCCGCGGCCAGCGCAAGCAGCAAGGGCGGCACGGACATCCATCGCATCGGGCGCGCTTGGTTGCGTGCGAGGGATCGTCCTGCGGACGCGGTAGGTTTGCGGCCATGCCGCCCTCGCCGCCGCGCTTCGCGTGATCGCGCCGTCGCGGTCCGTCGGTGCCGCGCTCGACCGTCTGGACGGGCCGCAGAAGGTTGCCGGCGAGGCGACGTATGCGTTCGAGTACGCGTTCGACCGCGTCGCGTACGCGTTCGTCGTGCAGAGCACGATCGCGAAGGGCCGCATCGTTCGCATCGACGACGACGATGCGCGCGCCCTGCCCGGCGTGCTGACGGTGCGCTCGCACGCGAACGCGCCGCGGCTCGATGCCGGCATCGACGGCAAGCTGAAGGTCTTGCAGTCGGATCGCGGGGTGAACCCGATCGGCATCAAAGGAATCGGTGAGATCGGCATCGTCGGCGTGGCAGCCGCAATGGCGAACGCGGTGCAGCACGCGACCGGCGTGCGCGTGCGCGCGCTGCCGATTACGCCCGATGCGCTGCTGTGCGATCCCGCGTGGGGATCGGCGGACTCCGCGCCGTAGTGGCGATCGAAGGGAGAACCGCATGAGCTCGGTACGGGTCCTGGTCGGTACGCGCAAGGGCGCGTTCATCCTGACGGCGGACGGCAAGCGCGACCGGTGGGACGTCAGCGGCCCGCACTTTCGCGGGCTGGGAGATCTACCACGTCAAGGGATCGCCCGCCGATCCGAACCGGCTGTACGCATCGCAGATCAGCGGCTGGTTCGGCCAGGTGATCCAGCGCTCCGACGACGGCGGCAAGACGTGGGAGACCGGTCGGCAACAAGTTCGTCTACGACGGCGATGCCCGGCACGCACCAGTGGTACGACGGCACGCCGCACCCCTGGGAGTTCAAGCGCGTCTGGCATCTCGAGCCGTCGCTGACCGATCCGGACACCGTCTACGCCGGCGTCGAGGACGCGGCGCTGTTCCGCTCGACCGACGGCGGCCAGACGTGGCAGGAGCTTTCCGGCCTGCGCGGCACACGGCTCCGGGCCCTCGTGGCAGCCCGGCGCCGGCGGCATGTGCCTGCACACGATCCTGCTCGACCCGACGCGACCCGCAGCGGATGTTCGTCGCCATCTCCGCCGCCGGCGCGTTCCGCACCGACGACGGCGGCGAGACGTGGACAGCCGATCAACCGCGGGCTTGCACTCGGAGCAGATTCCGGATCCCGACCGCCGAGGTCGGCCACTGCGTGCACCGCATCGCGATGCACCCGTCGCGTCCCGACGTGCTGTTCATGCAGAAGCATTGGGACGTCATGCGCAGCGACGACGCGGGCGAATCGTGGCGCGAGGTCAGCGGTAACCTGCCGACCGACTTCGGCTTCCCGATCGACGTGCACGCGCACGAGCCGGAGACGATCTACGTCGTGCCGATCAAGAGCGACTCGCGAGCATTTCCCGCCCGACGGCAAGCTGCGCGTCTATCGCAGCCGCACGGGCGGCAACGAGTGGGAGCCGCTGACGAAGGGCCTGCCGCAGAGCGACTGCTACGTCAACGTGCTGCGCGACGCGATGGCGGTCGACTCGCTCGACTCCGTGCGGCGTCTACTTCGGCACCACCGGCGGGCAGGTGTACGCGTCGGCCGACGCCGGCGACAGCTGGACGCCGATCGTGCGCGACCTGCCGGCGGTGCTGTCGGTCGAGGTGCAGACGCTGCCATGATCCGCGTCGTCCTGCCCAGCGCACCTGCGGACGCTGGCGCGCGTCGACGGCGAGGTGACGCTCGAGGTCGACGGGCGTCACGTCACGCAGCGCGCCGTGCTCGACGCGCTCGAGGCGCGCTATCCGATGCTGCGCGGCACGATCCGCGATCACGTCACGCAGCAGCGCGCGGCCGTTCCTGCGGTTCTTCGCCTGCGAGCAGGACCTGTCGCACGAGCCGCCGGACGCGCCGCTTCCCGACGCCGTCGCGATCGGGCGCCGAGCCGTTTCTGATCGTCGGCGCGATGGCCGGCGGCTGAGGCGAGCTTTCCGAGTGGGCTGCCTGGCTCGAGGGATACGACAACGCGGGCTCAAGCCTCGGGGCCCGCTTGGAACGCGTGCAAGGACATGTGCGCGCGCTGTTGGACGAGCGAATCGGATGTTCGACGCGGATACTTTCCGCGTGCGCGGGCGACGGCCGCGACGTGATCGACGTCGTACGCGCGCACCCGGCACGCGACGGCATCGAAGCGTATCTCATCGAACGGACGCCGGACGTCGCCGCGGCTGCGCGCCGAGCCGTGGCGCGGAGCGGACTGTCCCGCGTGGTCGTCGTCGACGGCGACGCAGGCTGCAGTGATGCGTACGCGCGTTGCGCGCCTGCGGATATCCTGCTGTTCTGTGGCGTCTTCGGATGGATCAGTGAGCGCGAAATCGCGCGTACGGTCGGCTTTCTGCCTTCGGTGGCGGCCCCCGATGCGTCCGTCATCTGGACGCATCATCATCAGGCGCCCGACCGAACGCCGTGGGTGCGCCGCACGTTCGAGGACGCGGGCTTCGCCGAACTCGCGTTCGCGCGGCTTCCCGGCGGGCCGTCGAGCGTCGGTGTTCACCGGCTCGTCTGCGGACCGCGACCGTTTCGACCGGGTGTGCGCCTCTTTCGATTCGATGCGGCGGACGACGGGTGACGCGCACGCACTTCCTGCACGTCCGCAAAACGGGCGGCAGCGCCGTCGGCCACGCTCTCGCACCGGTCGCCGAATCGCACGCGATCGTAATCCACGGGCACTCGACGCGGCTTGCCGACGTCCCCGCCGGCGATCGCGCATTCTTTTTCGTGCGCGATCCGATCGAGCGGTTCGCGAGCGGCTTCTACAGCCGGTTCCGTCGCGGCCGGCCGCTGCGCGAGTTAACCTTGAAGGCCGGCGAAGAGCAGGCGTTCGCCGAGTTCCAAACGCCGAATGCGCTCGCGGAGGCGCTCTCCTCGCATGACGAGGGTCGCACACCGCGCGCAGTTCGCGATGCGCAATATCAACCACGTGAGCTCGTCGTATGCGGACTGGTTCACGATCGAGGAGATTCGCGCGCGCCGCCACAGCATAATCTTGCTTGGTCTTCAGTCGAGGCTGGCTCGCGATTTGACAGTACCGCGGCACGTCTCGGCGCTACCACTGGCGGCAGCGCTCCCCGACGATCCCGTGCTGGCGCATCGAAGCCCCGGCAGTTCGACGCGACGTTCAGCGCGCTCGCGCGAGAGAACCTCACCCATTGGTACGCCGCCGACGTCGCGTTTTTCCGGAATACGTGCGTCTGCGCGGAGAGTGGTTCCGGACATCGAAGCAAGGGCCGCAGATGAGCAAGCCGAGGGTGCTGTACGTCCTCGTCCAGTATCCTCAGCTGTCGGAGACGTACATCCGCAGCGGAGATCGAAGCGGTGCAGGACGACTTCGCCTCGAATCGTCTCGATGATGCCGGCCGACTACCCGTACGAGGACACGATCCGTTCGAGTTGTGCACGACTCGCGACGAGATCCAGGCGCGATCGACCGTTTCGCCCGACGTGATCCACACGCATTGGCTGCACACGCAGCTCCCTCTCGTGATCGAGCTCTCGCGCGCGAACGGGTTCCCTTCACCGTGCGTTCGCACTCCTTCGACACATCTACAAGACGATGTCGCCGGGATCGCAGAATGCCCGACGCTGAATGGCGAGCTGTGCCTCGGCGTGCTGACGCTGCCCTTCGCGGAGCGGCGGCTGCTCGATGCGGGCATCGACCGCGCAAGATCCGCCCGTTTTCCCGCGGTCGCATACCGCGTTCCTGAACCGCGGGCCGAACGGCGGGCGTGATGTACGTCGGCGCGTCGTTCCCGAAGAAACGCTTCGAGGACTTCATCGAGCTCGCCGCATCCATGCCGGGATCGAGTTCGACCTGTACTCGATCGGCTACCTCTCCGATGCGATCCGCAAGTGAACGAAGCGCACGGGCAGCCCGTGAACGTCCGAACCCCGTTGAACCGGCTGCGATGCCGGCGGTGTACAAGGCGCACGGTGGCTCGTCGTGACCGCGTCGCGCGAGATGGGAACGGTGGGCTGGCCGCTGTGCATCGCCGAGGCGCAAGCCGCCGGCCTCGGCGTGTGCGTGCCGAGCCTCCGGGATGATCTCCGCGAGTACGTCGGGCCAAGCCGGGTTCTTCTACGACTCGGTCACGAAGTGCGCGACATCGTCTCGCGGCCGTATCCCGAAGCGATGCGCGAAGCCGGGTTCGAGCATGCGCGCGAGAGCGATATCCCGAGCACGTCACCCAGCTCACCGATCTATGGGCCGCGGCCACGCGGCGATTCGTGAGCGAAACTCCGGCGACGCGTGGCCAACTGACGGACGTAGCGGCCTCGCGCCTGCATCGAGCTTCCGTGCGCCGCCCGCCATAGCGACCGCGCACCGGCGGCAGCGGATCGAGCGTCAGCGCCGGGGCGTGCGACGAGCATTCCTTCGACATACCGCACGCGAGGTCGTAGATATCGCCGGCCGTCCATGCGCGCCGGCCTCGATCTGCTCGAAAGCCGGCGCTGGTGCCACCCAACCCGGGCATCGTACCTCCAGCGCGAGGTACGCGCCCCAGCCGAGGAGGACTTTCGCCTGCAGCTGCGGGACGCTGCGAACGGGAAAGTGCGCGAGCGCGGACGCCGGTTATCGTGCGCGGCCGCGTTGCCGGACGAGTAGTGGACGTGATTTCCCTGAGCAGATCGCGACGCCCTCGCCTCGGCAGTCTGCGCGGCTGCCACGCACTTGAAGTCAGCCGGTCGGCTCGTCGCGGGCGGTGGCGAATTCGCCGAGGACCTGGGCTCGTCACGGCGAGTGGTCCGCGGTCGGTATGTACGTGCGCCACGGCAGCAGCCCGCAGGTATCCGGCGCGAGCGCCCCGAGGCTGCGCTCGAGCGCGTCGCGGTCCGGGGCGACCACGAACTCGTCGGCGTCGAGCAGGAACAGGAAGTCCCAGTCGGTCGACGCGAGCGAGTCGCGCGCAACGCGCGTCATCGTCTCGTACTGCCGTTTCGGAAGCGAGGCGTCGTGAAGAACGCGCAGCGGCAGTCCCTCGTCGACAAGCGGTTCGAGCACGAGCGCCGTGTTGTCCAGGGAGACGTTGTCGACGACGGTGAGGGCGTCGACGTACCGCAGGTTGTGCCGCACGAACTCCTCGATGATATCCGCCTCGTTCTTGACGCGGGCCAGCCCGTACAATCGCAAAGATGCTCCCTCACCCGGGACGTTACGGTCGACGGCGCTGATTCCTGGCCGCCGCAACCCGTTACGCCCGGTGCATGAAAGCGGCGTGCCGATCAGACCGTTGATGACGAACTGCACGGCGAGCGCGGCGAGGATGATGCCGAGCAGGCGCGTCACGACGTGGATGCCGGTCTTGCCGATGATGCGCTGCAGGTACGTCGCGGCGCTCATGCAGAGCCACGTGACGATGAGCGCCGCGCGTAGGCCGCGAACACGGTCAGCGCGCGCGCCCGTCGCCGTGCGCGAGCCCAGCGAGCAGCAGACGGTCGCAATCGTTCCCGGCCCGGCGATCATCGGGATCGCCAGCGGGAACACGGCGGGATTGTTCGCTTCGCTCGCCTCGCGCGTCTCCTCGGCCGTCTGCTTCGCGCCGGTGGGCCGCGCGAACAGCATGTCGATCGCGATCAGGAAGAGCAAGATACCGCCCGCGATCGTGAACGCCGGCAGCGTGATCCCCAGATACGCGAGCACCGCGTGGCCCACGAGCCCCATGACGAGGATCACGACGGCGGCCACGATCGCCTCGTTCACGATGCGCTGGCGGCTGCGCCGTACGCCGGACGTCGCGACAAGGGTGAGAGGGATCATGCCGACGGGGTCGATGATCGTGAGGCGGTCGCGAACGCGGTCGCGGCGAAGCGAACATCCACTACCACACGCGCACGGTCCCGCGATACACGACGGGCGCTCGTCCGGTCCAGCGCGCTGTACGTGAGCCGGTACTCGCCCGGTTACCCGCTCGCGCTCCCCCCGGACACGTACTGGTAGCCCAGGCGCATCATCGAGTCGAGGGGAGCCGACGTCGCCGGGCGGACTCACCGTCAGCCGCTTCATCAGCAGCCCGTCCGACGCATGCGTCACCAGCACGAGCGCGCGCCGCGGACAGGCGCGCGCTGCGAAACGCCCTCCACGGGCGAGCGGGGCGCGACGCCGACAAGGGTCGCGCACGTCCCCGCCACCGGTCGCTCGTATTGGAATACATCACCAGTGCGTACGTCTGGCTCGGAAGAAGTGTCATAGTCCCAGTAGATGCGCCCGTTGTGACCCGGCCCGTTGCCGGGATTCCAGTCGGCGCCGAAGCTGTTCTGCACGAGGAAGCCGCCGCCGTGTCCGACGCCGTCGTCGAAGCCGACGATCACCTGACCGTGGCCCGAATGCGCCTTGAACCCCTGCGGTGCGGTCCACGCGCGGTTCGTGAGCTGCGGCGATTCGGCGTTGTAGCCCGTCGCAACAGGACCGTGAACGCGATCGCGTGCCCGTGGCGGATCAGCTCCTTGAACACGGGCAGCAACTCGGCTTTCCGTCCCGCGATGTGCGAGAACCCCTTGTAGCTGCCGACGAGCAGCCGCTGTTGTCCCGGGGCTCGACCGCACGTTGAGCGCGCGGATGTACGTGCACAGCTTCGCCGGCGTGGCGGCATCGCGCGGGTTGTACGGCACTTGCGCGGCGCTCGGCGCACCGTCGCGCACCAGCCGGTTCGCGTACGGCGTCGCTTTCGATCCCTTCGGACAGGGGCGCTTCCCGATTCGACCACCGCGTGTTCCCACTGGTACAGCCACGCCGCGCTCGGTGCGTTGTTCGGATCGGATGCGTCCCACTTCACGGAGCCGTCGGGGTTGCGCGCCGCGGTGTAGGCGCCGAGGCAGTACCCGAACGAGTCGGCTTCGCACGAGCCGGGCGAGCCCAGCTTCGACCCGGCGCCCTGGGCCATGACGGCCGGCAGGTTGGTCGAGCGTCACCGCCGGCGCGTCCGCCGCAAACGGCCGGCGCACGTCGAAGGGGGTGCCGGTGAACGCGGACGGCGGCAGCGCGCCTTGCAGTTGCGCGAACTCGGCGAGGTCGATCCCCGCTCCGTACCGCCCATCATCCGGCGCCCCGAACGCGCGCCGTCGCCGTCGGCCCTGCGCCTCGCCCGCGGCGGGCACGACCAGCAGCATGCTCGCGGCGCCGGTGACGAAGACGTCTCTGCGCACGGCAACATCCTTCGACGACACGGCGTCGTCCGCGGCGTTCGTCGCCGAGCGACCGGCCGCCCTGTCCGTTCGCGGCGCGGCTCGCAGGACCACGGTCGACTCCGCCTCAACACTCGGCGGACCTTGATGGTGCACGCAGGTCGGATCGGGAGCCTCTCCCCGTCCAACGCCGGGCGATGACGCGCTTCGTACCGCAGGCCGTCGATCTGCCCGATGCCTGGCCGCCGTGTCGCGCGTCGCGCTGCGGTTCGACGGCGGCGTACGCGCGCATCGACGCGCCGTTCGGCCCGATCACGATCGCGTGCGAGAACGGCCACCTGCGCGGGTTTCGTGCGGCGGACGAGTTTCGCCCGGGCGGACGCTATGCGGGCCTGTTCGACGCGGCAGCGGTCACGCCGGCGGCGTGCACGAGCGCGGCGGAGCGCCGGATCGAGGCGAGCCCGCGACGGCGAACCGAAGTGCTCGAGGACGCGGACCGGTGCGCGCTCTGCGGCACCCCGCCGGCCGAGCATCCGCTGCGGGTCGACGACGGCGTCCAGACCGACCGTGACGTCTGGGCATGGCTGCAGCGCTGGCGCCCCGCGGCGTTCGGCGAGCTCGTGCACGCGACGAACTTCGCGCGGTCGCCGGCGGAACGCACGAGCTGGCGCCTCGCGCTTGCACCCGCGGTGCGCGAGATCGTCGTCGACGCGCTCCGGTCGTCGGCGCTGACGACCGATCAGGTCGTACCGCCGGCGCACCTCGTCGCGATCGCGGACACCCTCTCGAAGCGCGACCTCGACTTCGCGGTGCACGGCCTCCTGTTCGCGGTGTGCGGCGTGTGCGCGAGCGCGCGCGCAGCGGCGCCGCCCGACGCGCGCGCGTACGTCCGCGCATACGTCGACGCGCTGTACGGCGGAGACGAACGGCGCGCCCGCGCGGAGCCCCCGCGGTGGCGGATGATGGAGAAGATCGCGGTCGCCACGGCACGCGCGCACGCGTCGGCGCAGCAGCGGACGGCCTGACGCGCGTTACGCGCGGCGCACGAGCGGCGTGACGTTCGCGGGCAGCGCGATGTCGTCGTCCGCTTCGAGCGGAAAGAACGCGACGACGTGCGCGGTGACGATCGTCGCCGTCGTGCGCGATCCGTCGTGATAGCGGTCGACGGCGATCTCGACCACGCGCGCGCCGTCCTCGATCGCGGCGAGCACGCGCGTTCGAGCGCTCTCGTCGACGAGGTGCGTCCCCTTGCTGAGGACGAGGCTGTACGCGGCGGCCATCGTGTGTGCCCTACGCGACGCATGCTGCGGACGGCCTTGGGTACAGCATGTGGTCACGCTGTGGGAACCCACATTGTGGACACGGTCGAGACCTGTGGATGTGTGGAACACGCTGCAAAGGGTAGCCCCGCGGCGTGCCACCTGGTTGGCATTCCGGCGGCGGCTACCCGTGCGCGCGGATGAACGCCGCGATCTCGGGCGCGATCGCGTTGCGCCACGTGCGACCGCTGAAGATGCCGTAGTGGCCGACGCCGTGCTGCAGGACGTTGCCGCGCCGCTCGCCCGGGATGCGCGGGCACAGCGCGTGCGCAGCGAGCGTCTGCCCCGGCGCGGAGATGTCGTCGAGCTCGCCCTCGACCGTGAGCAGCGCGGTCGTCTCGATCGCG
Source organism: Vulcanimicrobiota bacterium (assembly GCA_963771525.1). Classification (GTDB taxonomy): domain Bacteria; phylum Vulcanimicrobiota; class Vulcanimicrobiia; order Vulcanimicrobiales; family Vulcanimicrobiaceae; genus Vulcanimicrobium. The sequence continues at coordinate 20,744 of CAVYTL010000004.1, forward strand.
CTCGGGTCGACCGCGCGGCCGCGCCACGTCATCGTGCCGGACGCGAGCGTCGCGCGCTGGAACACTTCGTCGACCGTCTGGAGGTAGAACTCCGCGGGGATGTCCATCACGGCGAGGTACTCGTCGTAGAACGCGCGCCGTCGCTGCGCCGACTCGCCGTCGCCGCGCACGAGGTCGCGGAAGATGTCCCAGTGCGCGTCGGCGTGCCGGCCGGGATGCATCGCCATGAACGCGCCGATCTGCAAGAAACCCGGATACACCGTGCGTCCGGCTCCGCGATACCACCCCGGCACGCGCATCGTCAGCTCGCGTTCGAACCACGCGAGCGCATGCGTCGCCGCGAGCGTCGTCGGCGCGGTCGGCGCGACGCGCACGTCGACCGGGCCGCCCATCAGCACCATCGATCGCGGCTGTGCGGACGGTTCTTCGGCGGCGATGAGCGCGACCGCCGCCAGTACGGCGGGCGCCGGTTGGCATACGGCGATGACGTGCACGTCCGGCCCGAGCAGGCGGATGTCGTCCACGATCTCCGCGATATAGTCGCTCAGATCGAAGCGGCCGGCGGAGAGCGGAACGTCGCGCGCGTCCGCCCAGTCGGTGACGTACACGTCGTGCTCGTCGATCAAGACCTCGACGGTATTGCGCAGCAGCGTCGCATAATGGCCGGACATCGGCGCGACGAGCAGCACACGCGGCCGTTCGCGCGCGTCATCCGTAACGAATCGGATCAGCGACCCGAAGGGCCGTTGGCGAACCGTCTCGACGCGTGCACGCAGACCCCACGCGGGCTTGCCTCGCCGCTCCGCAAAGCCGGAGAACACATCGGCGGTCGCGCTGAGCATGCGGCCGGGCACGGTGTACGAGAACGGGTTGAAGGGGTTCTCGAAGACGGCACGCGTCGCCGCAGCCGACCAGCGCGCAGGGGCCATTGCGACGTACGCCGCGTCGAACTGTTCGTAGTAGATGTTCGCCTCCAGCCGCGCTTCTTCCCAAAAAGGCCAACGCGCTGCACGTTCCGTTCGCCACCCGCCGGATTGACGAGCGTGCTTCCGTGATCGGCCGGAAAGCCCTCGGTCGCGAGGAGCGAGCGGAGGAACGTTGCGCTCGGGGGCCGATACGCGCACAACGGAGGAACGCGCATGTTCGACGGTCACGTGGCTCTGGTCACCGGCGGCACCCGAGGGATCGGCGCGGCGATCACGACGATGCTCGCCAAGAACGGAGCACGCGTCGCGGCGGGCTATAGCCGAGGGAAAGACGCCGCCGATGCGCTGCAGGCCGGCCTCGCGAGCGACGGTTCGGTGGTGTCCGTGCACCAGGGACGCGTCGATTCGACCGAAGACTGCGAACGCGTCGTCGCCGAGGTGCTCGAACGCTTCGGACGCATCGACTTCCTCGTCAACAACGCCGGCATCACCGTCGACAAAACCGTGCGCAAGATGACCCCCGACGACTGGCACAACGTCCTCAACGTCAACCTGTTCGGCGCGTTCTGCATGACGAAGTCGGTGCTCGAGCACATGATCGAGCGCGGCTCCGGGCGCATCGTCAACATCAGCTCGGTCATCGGCGAAACGGGCAACGTCGGGCAGGCGAACTACGCGGCGTCGAAAGCCGGGCTGGTCGGGTTCACGAAAAGCCTCGCGCTCGAAATGTCGCGCCGGGCGATCACGGTCAACGTCGTCGCGCCGGGGTTCATCGGGACCGAGATGGTCGAGCAGATGCCGAAGGCTGCGCTCGACGCGGTGGTCGAGAAGATCCCGCTGCGCCGTCTCGGGCGGCCCGAGGAGGTCGCGCGCGTCGTGCAATTTCTGCTCGAGGACGAGTCGAGCTACATCACCGGCGCCGTGTACACGATCAACGGCGGCTTGGACATGTGATGGCACGAACCGACGATCGCGACGCAATGTGGAACGGCGTGGGAGAGTTCATCCGCGCGCAGCGCGAGCTCGCGAACCTCTCGCTGCGCCAGCTTGCGGACATCGCGCAGATCTCCAACCCGTACCTGAGCCAGATCGAGCGCGGGCTGCACAAGCCGTCCGCCGACGTGCTCAAGAATCTCGCGTCGGCGCTGAAGATCTCCGCCGAGACGATGTACGCGCAGGCGGGGCTGCTCGACCCGGACTCGTCGCACAACGGTGCCGGCGCGGGCGGCGTGGAGGCGGCCATCCGGCTCGATCCGCGGCTCTCGGCCGACCAGAAGGAGACGCTCGCCCGCATCTACCGCGGCTTCGTCGAGCGATAGCCGGCTCTTGACGTATCTAGCATGTGCTTGATATAGTTAGCGCATGGCAACGTACCTCGAAACGATCGAAAAGGTCCAGCAGACCAGCCTGGACGCCCTCAAGCAAGTGCAGGCGACGCAGCTGTCCGTCCTCGCGTCGTTCGGCGACCTCGTCTCCGACGTTCCCGCGTTCAAGCCGTCGGCGATGCTCGAGAACCTCCCCACCTTCGCGCAGCTCGCGGAGCTCAACGCCTCGTTCACGCGCAGCGTGCTCGAACAGCAGAAGGCCTACGCGTCGCAGCTCGCCGGGCTCTTCACGGTGACGCAGCGCCAGGTCGTCGACGCCGCCGACCGCGCGGTGCAGTCGGCCGCGACCGCCGCCGCGAACGTCAAGTAAGCTCCTAGATCCCGGCCTCGCGCAGCCGGATCAGATCGCGCACGGATACGTTGGCGTATCCGTGCGCTTTCAATTTTGCGACGTACTCCGCGCTCACGCCGTGATCGTGCAGCGTCACGAGGTCGTCGGCCGTCAGGTTCTTGTAGCCGGCCGCCTGGAGCGCGCGCACGAACGTGACCGAGATCCCGTGATCGTGCAGGCGCACGAACTGATCGGGCGATGATGCGGCATATCCCGCGCCGGCGAGGTCGGCGACGTACCGCGGCGAGATGCCATGTTGGACGATACGCACGACGTCCGCTACGGTGACGTTGGCCGCCGATGCGCGCAGCGAGTCGACGAACGCGAGCGTGACGTTCGCGGTGGCGAGCTCGAGCGATTGCCGTGGTGACGGCCGGCCCACCCCGCGCGACGCCAGCGCGTCGTCAAAGCGCTCGTTCGCCGCGTACGTAAACGTGCCGGCACCTTGACCGTCGCCCGCGCTGCCCGTGCACGCGAACGTGCCGGGCTCGCGCCGGATGTCGAACGTGACGGCGCCGGCCGCGCCGCGCAGCCGTCCGGGCGCGATACCGGCATCGGCGAGCGCGACCTCGCTGCTCCAGACGCCGCTCCACGAGCTTCCGCCCGAGACTTCCGCGTACTCGAGGCGCAGCTGAACGGAGTTCGCGTGCGCGGTCGACACGATCGACCAGCGTCCCACCGGCGCGTCGGACGCGGCCGCGCGCGTCGCCTGCGATGCTGCGGTCAGCGTGAGCACGGTCGCGAGCGTCGTCGCGAGGAGATCCGCACGGCGCATCACGGGTTCAACCCGCCTGCGTGCAGCCGGATCAGGTCGTCGACGGAGAGGTTCTTGTACCCGTGCGTCGCGAGCCGCCGGACGAAGCCGCCGTCAACGCCGCCGTTGCGCAGCGCGATGAGCTGCGCGGGCGTGAGCGAGCGCATCCCGGCCTCGACCATGCCGCGCACGTACGTGGACGAGATGCCCTGCGTTGCGAGCATCGTGGCGTCGACCGCCGTCAGCTTGGGGTATCCGGCGGCGGCAAGGTTGTCGAGGTACTGCGTGGACACGCCGCGCTCGTACAGCATCACCGCTTCGGCCAGAGTCGGCGGCGACGCGAGGCGCGCGTTCAGCGTCGCGAGGTACTCGGGACGGATGCCGTGCGCCGCAAGCCCGATCATGTCGTGCAGCGACGGGCGACTCCGGCCCAGTGCGCCCATCCCGCGCACGTAGCTGCCGCTGATCCCGGCGTTGCGCATCGCGATCAAGTCGTCGACGCTGGGATGCGGGTACTTCGCCTCATCGATCGCGTCGAGCAGATCGCCGTCAAGATGCGATCCGCCGACGACGACGAGCACGCGCGAGTTCGCGCCGGCCGCGGCTTGCAGCTTACGAAACGCTTCGTCGCTCGAGAGCTGTCCCGCGCGCAGCGCATCCGCGTTGGCGGCCGCCTTCGCGGCGATATCCGCGAGGTGTTTGGCGTCGAGCTCGAGGTGAACGTTCGGGCCGACGACATGAATCATGACGGGCGTTCGAGACGCGCCCGGCGAGCCGGACGGCGCCGGTGACGATGAGGACGACGATGATGAAGATGACGACGACGACGCCGACGAGGATGACGACGACGACGACGGTGCCGGCGTCTCCGTTTCGAAAACGAACGCGCGCTTTGCTCCGTCGGCGCTCGCGATGAGGTGTCGCGCGTCCCCCGTCGCGACCACCATCGTGTCCATCGTCTCGACGTTCGCGCCGCGCTGCGCGTGCGGCGCGTGCGTCGAGCCCGAAGCACGCTGCGGCGCGAGCGGTGCGATTTTCGGCAACGCTGCGAGCGGCGCGACGCGCGCCCGCGGTGCAACAACGTGTGCCAGCGGCGTAAGCGGTGCGACGCGCGGCAGCGGCGCGACGCGCGCCATGGGGCGAAGCGGCACGACCTGCGCCATCGGGGCGAGCGGTGCGACTCCCGGCAGCGCCGGAGCGGCTGCGCGCGGCGCTCTGGCCGCGTGCGGCGAGCGCGGCGCGGCCGGCGCTGCGGCTGCGGGCGGCACATCGGTCGTCGTCGCCGAGGCCGGCGCGACGAGCGGGACTTGCAGCCGGGCCATGCCGGCCGTCGCGACGATGAGCGTCGCCACGATCAATGCGGCGCCCGCGCGCAACTGCGTGGACGCGTCGCGCGAACGGTCGACGATGCGGTGCACGCGCGCGAGCACCTGCGGGCGGCGAACGGCGAATCCCGGGACCACGACGCGGCGTGCGGCGTGCGCGCGGCCCTGCACGATGCGTGCCAGGCACTCGGCGTACCGGATCGGCTCGCCGGCGTCGGCGAGGACGCGGTCGTCGCACGCGATCTCGCGTTCGAAGTCGATGCAGCGGCGCGCCACGTACAGCGCGGGCTGGAAGAACTGCAGCGCGCACACCACCTGCTCGAGCGCGTTCGTCCAGTCGTCGTAGCGCTGCAGGTGCGCCGACTCGTGGAGGACGACGCGCGCGAGGTCCTCCGCGTCCAGCGTCGCGACCAGCGCGGCCGGGACGACGATCATCGGGCTGCGGAAGCCGATCGCGCACGGGACGTCGACGTCGTCGGACGCCGCGACGACCGCACGACGCCGATGGCCCGCGGCGCGCAACCGCGGCCGACGGTCGGGTCGTCGATCGGCGACCGCGCCGCGCTTCACGCGCGCGACGGCGCGATACGCCCGTCCGAGACGAGCCAGCAGCAGCCCCGCAGCGAGGGCCCACGCCGTCAAGACGATCACGCCCCACGCGCGAGCGAAGGCGGTCGCGGCGGCCCCGGCGCGCGTCACCGCGTCGTCGACAACGTCGGCCACCAGCGCGCGCAGCGCGGTCAGCCGCACGGATGCGCGTGCAAGCGCCGAGCGCTCGGGCTGCGGGGCCGCCGTCGCGGCGGTCGCGCGATCGGCGCCGCGCGGGCGCGCTTCGCCGTGCGCGGTGAGCGACGGCGACGCGGCGAGCAGCCGGCGCGTCGCGTCGTTCGCGGCGAACGGCCGCGATCGTCAAGCGCACGGGAGCCTTCGGCGCGTGCGAGCGCACGAGCGCGAGGTCGAGCGCCGGCAGCAGCGCGACGGCGGCGAAGGCGATCGTCCATACGACGCACGCCGTCGTCGCGTTGCGCCGCAGCGCCCGCGCGCAGCGCGATGGTCACCAGCGCGATCAGCGCCGCGCCTTGCCAGAGCGCGTTGAGAACGGCGAGCAGCACCGCGTCCATCAGCTTTCGCTCCTTCGCGCGCCCGATCGTCGCGCGCAGCTCGTCGAGCTCGTCCTCGCTGAGGTGATCGCCTTCGATGAGGTTCAGCGCGAGCGCGCGCGGCGACCCGCCGAAGAAGCGCTGCACGACGTGCGAGAGCGCCGTGCGTGCCGCCGCGTCGCGATCGACGACCGCGCGGTACACGAACGCGCGGCCCTCGGCGCGGTGCGTCGACGTAGCCTTTGCGCTCGAGGATCTTCATCATCGTCTGCACGGTGTTGTACGCGGGCCGATCCTCGGCGGGAAGCGCGTCGACGACGGCCGCCGACGGTCGACGGGGCCGGACGCCCAGACGATCTCCATGAGACGCAGCTCGACCTCGGTGAGCGGAACGGATCGCCGGCGCGCCATGAGGCCTCCTCGAGACACCTAATGAATTCGGTTTCGGCCACCCTAGCACGCCGCGCGCGGCACGGTCAAGGAGCACCGAATGAATTCGGTCGGCGGCCGGCGGCCGCCGCGTTAGCGCAGCTTCGCGAGCTCCGCGAACAGCACGGCCGGGTCGGGCGCCTCGCGGATCTCGTGCACGTCGACGTAGCGCACGATGCCCTCGCTTGTCGATCACGAACAGCGCCCGCTCGCGCCATGCCGTCGGCGTGAGAGCACGCCGTACGCTCGGCGACCGCGCCGTGCGGATAGAAGTCGCTCAGCAGCGGATAGGAGATGCCGCCGAGCTGCTCGCGCCCACGCGGCGATGGCGAACCGGCGAATCGGTCGAGATCGCCCGCGACCTGGGCGTCGCGCTGCGCGAAAGCGATCGAGCTCGCGTTCGTACATCGGCATCTGCGTGCTTCAAGTCGCCGTGAACGCGAACGGATAGAACGCGAGGACGACGTTCGTGCCGCGCTGCTCCGAGAGCGTGAACGGCTCGTTCGCGTGCGACGTGAGGGTGAAGTCGGGCGCGGGATCGCCGGCTTTGAGCGTCGGCGTCTCGGACGGCCTTCGACGCGATCCCGTTGCGCGCCATGGCGCGGCTTCGACGAGCGCAGGACACGGGGTCCGCCGCAGAGGATCGCCCCTACGCGCGCGACTATGCTCCGCGCATGATCGCCGAACCGACCGCCGCCGTCCACCTGCGCGCGCTCGACCCGTTCGATTTTCTCGAGCGCGCCGCGTTCGTGTATCCGGACAAAGATCGCGGTCGTGGACGGCGCCGCGCGGCGCACGTATCCCGCAGTTCCTCGACCGCGTGCGCCGGCTCGCCGCGGCGCTGCAGACGCTGGCATCGCGCGACGGCGAGCGCGTGGCGGTGCTGGCGCCGAACACGTCGATGGTGCTCGAAGCGACGTTCGCCGTGCCGCGCGCGAACGGCATCCTGTGCGCGCTCAACACGCGGCTCGCGCCCGACGAGATCGACTACATCCTCGGCCACTGCGGCGCGACGCTGCTGCTGCACGATCACGAGCTCGACGGCCTGGTCGCGCGGCTCGCGCACGCGATCCCGCGCATGCGCGCCGCGTCGCGCCGGCGAGGCGACGCCCGCCGGCGCGGCGCGACTACGAGGAGCTGCTCGCCGACGCCGATCCTGCCGCGCTCGTGCCGCGCGTCGGCGGCCGAGGACGATACGATCTCGATCAACTACACGAGCGGCACGACCGGCAAGCCCAAGGGCGTGATGTACACGTTCCGTGGCGCATACCAGAACGCGCTCGCGGAGATCTTCCACGCCGCGCTGCGGCCGGAGAGCGTGTATCTCTGGACGCTGCCGATGTTCCACTGCAACGGCTGGTGCTTTCCGTGGGCCGTCACCGCCGCCGGCGCGACGCACGTCTGCCTGCGCAAGGTCGACGCCGCCGGCATCAACGCCGGCATCCACGACGAAGGCGTGACGCACTTCTGCGCCGCGCCGACGGTGCTGATCGGGCTCGTCAACCATCCCGATACCGTCGCGTTCCCGCACCGCGTCGTCGTCACGACGGCGGGCGCGCCGCCCGCGCCGGCGACGATCGCGCAGATCGAGGCGCTCGGCGCCGAGCTGCACCACGTGTACGGCCTCACGGAGACGTACGGCCCGATCACCGAGTGCGCGTGGCACAGCCCGCAGTGGGACGCGTTGCCTGCCGACGGAGCGCGCGCGGCTGCGCAGCCGGCAAGGCGTGCCGATGGTCACGCTCGGCGCGGGCGACGTGCGCGTCGTCGACGCCGAGCTGCGCGACGTGCCGCCCGACGGCGCGACGCAAGGCGAGATCGTCATGCGCGGCAACAACGTGATGAAGGGCTACTACGCCGATCCCGCGGCGACGGCGCAGCGCGTTCGACGGCGGCTGGTTCCACTCGGGCGACATCGCGGTGCGCCATGCCGACGGCTACATCGAGATCGTCGACCGCGCGAAGGACGTCATCATCAGCGGCGGCGAGAACATCTCGACGCAGCAGGTCGAGAAGGTGCTGCTCGAGCACGACGCCGTGCTCGAATGCGCGGTCGTCGCGATGCCCGACGCGAAATGGGGCGAGGTGCCGAAAGCGTTCGTCACGCTCAAGCCCGGCCGCGCGCTCGAAGCCGACGAGCTGCGCGCGTTCGCGCGCGAGCGCATCGCCGCGTTCAAGGTGCCGAAGGCGATCGAGTTCGGCGAGCTGCCGAAGACGTCGACGGGCAAGATCCAGAAGTACGTGCTGCGCGAGCGCGAGTGGAAAGGCCGCGAGAAGCGCGTGAACTGAGCCGACGCGTCAGCGTGCAGCGCCGCGATGCACCTCGCGTGCGGCGCGCTCGCCGGACTCGAGCGCGCCCGCGACCGTTCCGGCTTCGCTCGCCGGCGCCGTCGCTTCGCCGGCGAAGAACAGGACGCCGTCGACCGGCGCGCGCGAGCGCTCGCGCGCGTCTGCGCCGCCGACCGCGACGTAGCTGTACGCGCCGCGCGCGTACGGATCGCGTTGCCAGTCGTGCGCGTACACCGCTTCCAGCTCGCCGCGCGGATCGGCGCTCGTCGCCGAACAGCGTCGCGCAGGTCGTCGAGCGCGACGTCGCGCGCGCGCCGCTCGTCGCCGGCCGGCGAGCGCGTCGGCTTTCGGCCCGCCGGCCCACGCGACCAGCAGCGGCGCGCGCAGCGGCAGCATCGTCCAGAACGTCGGGAACGCCGCTTCGGCGCGGTGGAAGAAGGCGCCGTCGCGATAGCGTCCGTCGCGCACGCGCTCCCAGAACGCGCGTGCGGAACCGCAGGCCGAGCTTCACGACCGGGCCCATCGACGAGCCGCGCGAGCGCGTCGTGCGTGCGCGCCGGCAGCGCCGGCTCGAAGCGCGAGCGCGTCCGGCGTGCAGCACGCCGACCGGCAGCGTGACGATCGCCGCGCGCGCGCGCACCGCGAGCGGCGCGCCCCGCGGCGTCGTCGCGTCGACCGCACGCCGCCGCGCTCGCGCTGCACGCGCGGCACGGGCGTGGCGAGCCGCAGCTGCACGCGCGCCGGATCGAGCGCGCCGCGCAGCGCGCGCAGCAGCGGCGCGTAGCCGCCGAGCGGGCGGAACTGCGCGCGACGTCTGGCCGCTCGTCGTCGTCGCTCCACTCGTCGGCGAGCGCGCGCGGTGCTCGCGCGCGCGCGGATCGGCGGCGTCGAAGCCTTCGACGATCATGCGCGCGTAGCGGCGCTCGCGCTCGGCGTTCGGCTCGCCGGGAAGCGTGCGCAGAAACTCTTCGACGCTGACGTCCGCGCGCGAGCGCGCGCGCGCGCGCCATGACGCCGCGCGACGATCTCGAACGGGTCGTCGCCGTTCGCGCAGCTCGCCGTCCTCGTACGCGAACGACGTCTCGCCGGTGTCGACCGCCACGGTGTTCGCGGCGCGCAGCAGCGCGAAGCTGACGTCCGCCGCGCCGTGCACGAACTCGCCGCCGAGCTCGACCGGCACGCGGCAGCGCCGGCGTCTTCGCGCGTGAGACGCGGCCGCCGATGCGGTCGCGCGCCTCGAGCACGATGGTCGACGACGCCGCGCTGCGAGAGCGCGCGCGCCGCGGCAGCCCGGCGGCGCCGGCGCCGACGACGGCGACGTCGCAGCGTTCGCATCACGCGGCCGTCAGGCGCGCACGAGCACGGCGGTGCAGTACTTGCAGCGGCGCGCGTCCTGCGGGATCTCGCTCAGGCACTCCGGGCACGTCTTCTGCGCGAGCCGGCTCGGCCGGCTTCTCGAAGCGCTCGGACGCGATGCGGATCGGCACGAGATGAGGTAGTAGATCACGAGCGCGTCGAGCACGAACGTCATCAGCGCGTTGACGAAATCGCCGACCGCGAAGTGCGAGTGGTTCAGCGTGAAGCCGAGCGCGAGAAGTCGGGCTTGCCGACGATCGCCGCGACCAGCGGCGTGATCAGATCCTTCACGAGCGCGTTCACGACCGCAGTGAACGCGGCGCCGACGACGACGGCGACGGCGAGGTCGACGACGTTGCCGCGCGCGATGAACGCGCCGAATCCCTTGAACATAGCATCCTCCTTGCGCGCTGCACGCGCACGCCTGCGCCGCGTTCGCCGCGCCGCGCCGCGTCTTCCGCGCTTGCTCGCTCGTTACGGACTCTTGACGTGCGCGCCTTCACTTTCGCGGGCTTCAGCCGATATTCTGAAACAGACAGCGCTCGTACCGCACGAGGGTATTTTTCGCGCAGATGGATGTCCCTGACAATCTCGACACGTTTCTCCGCGACCTCTTGAAAGAAGAGGGCGGGGCCGTTCAGCTCGACGACGAGGACAGAGCGTTCATCGACCGCATCCTCAAGTCGATCACGCAGGGCAGCAAAGGCGTGTTCGTCGTGCTGCACCCGAACGACCGCATGCAGTACATGCTGCTGAACACCAACCGCGCCGGCGCGATCGCGCTGCTCGCGAAGGTGATGCAGCGAACCGCCGAAGCGCTCGAAGCCGACTTGGATTAGGGATTCGCCTTCGGCGAATCCTCGCGGCGCTCGCTGCGCTGCGCTCCGCCGGCCGAAGTTAGACGGCGAGCGGCCGCAGCGCGTCGCCGACCACGGCGAGCATCACGTCCACGACTGCGGGGTCGAACTGCGTGCCGCGCATGCGCTCGATCTCCAGCAGCGCGCGGTCGGGCGTCATCGGGAACCGGTACGGCCGCTGGCCGGTCATCGCATCGTACGCGTCGGCGACCGCCACGATCCGCGCGGGCAGCGGGATCGCCTCGCCGCGCAGGCCGTCGGGATAGCCGCGCCCATCGAAGCGCTCGTGGTGATGCCGGACGCGCGTCACGATAGATCTCGCAGCCCGTATTCGGCGAGCAGCCGTTCGCCGTCGAAGACGTGCCCGCGCACGATCGCGCGTTCCTCGTCCGTGAGCATGCGGGGCGCGCGCAGCAGGTCGGGCGGGATGCAGAGCTTCCCGACGTCGTGGAGCTGTGCCGACCGGACGATCCAGTTCTGCTCGTCGCGCGGCAGCCGCATCGCGGCGACGACCCGGGAGCTCCAAAGCGCGACCGCGCGGCCGTGTGCGGCGGTCGCGGGATCGGTGACATCGAGACGCTCGACCAGGGTGCGTAACGGATCCATCCAGGTTCGCTCCGGCGGGACTGTCCTATCGCTACTGGGACGTTCGTCCCCGCCTGGAGGCTGGGCTAAACGAGATGCGCCCGCCTGCTTCGTCGATGACCAGGTCGAACCGGGACCACAGGCCGATTCCGACGTGCGGAGCGGATTGCGTGCGGCGCACGGTGGCCCGCGTCGCGCCGACGTCGAGCTCGCCCACGCGCAGATCGGGCAGCTGCACCGAGAGGACGTCTTCGGAGCCGCCGATGCCGGCCGCCTCGGCGCGGCCGACGACCGGCCACTGCGGGCCCTCGCGGTAGTCGGCGTAGCCGATCGACACGACCGCCTCGTCGCCGGTGTCGAGCAGCGCGCGCTGCGGCGTGCCGGCGAGCGTTCGCCGCCACGAGCGGGGAGCCGGCCGCGAAACTCGAGCGGAACGGCTGTGCCTTCGGCCGCTTTGCCGCCGGCCGGCGTGATGCGCACCGTCTCGTGCGCGTGGTCGAACGCGAGCCGCATCCGCGCGAGGAGATCGCTGCCGACGACGACGTCGAAGCGCACGGCGCGCGTCCCGGGGATCACCGCGAAGCGGGCGCGCGCAAAGCGCGCCGGGCCCGAGCACCAGCGGTCCCGCCTCGATGTAGCCGGTGGCGAAGTTCTCGAAGCCGGTGATCTCGAGCTCGCCGTGCGGTTCCAGGCGCAGGGCCTCGGCTACGCCGAGCGTCACCGCGCTAGGGGTCGCGCCGGTGTCGAGCAGACAGCGCCAGGCGTGCCCGGCGATGCTGCACGGGACGATCGGCACCGGATCGTCGGCGAGCGCCGTTGCCGCGTCGCCGGGCGCGAACGCGACCGGCGGCCGGCCGGCGCGCCGAGGCCTCCGGCGACGGCGGCCGCCGCGTCGAACCCGGCCGATTCCAGCTCGCCCGCGCGGTCGAGCGCGAACATCGCGCCGCCGGCACGGACGAAGCGCCCGTAGAGCGCGACCGGCGTGCCGGAGAGCGCTTCGACGCGGCACGATCGCGCCCGCCGGGTCGAGGACGGCGACGAGCTCGCGCGCCGCCCGCGCGCGCGCACGCGCCAGCGGTCGGGCCGACGCGGACCGCAGTTCCGCCGCCCGCGCGGAATGCGGGCTCCGCGAACGCGTACGAGACGATCGCGTCGAGCGTGCGCTCGAGCACGGTGACGGCGTCGACCGGCTCGGGCAGCGCGACGTCGTTCAGCCCGACGTCCAGCGGCGCTCGCCGTCGAACCACGTGCCGCCGCAAGCGCCCGCGACGCAGCGCTCGACGAGCCGCGAGGTGCCGAGCTGCGTCGAACGTCGTCGCGACGGTCCGGCCTTCCTCGACTCGGCGTCGAGGTCGCGCGCACGTGCACCGCGGCGGCGTGCCCGGATGCCGCGGCGAGCGCGGCGAGAGGGTCGGTCGGCCGGCACCGGCGCCGACGAGCGCGCAGCACCGCTGCAAGCGTCGTCGCGCGGACCGCGAATCGCATCGCGTGGAACTGCACCCTCTCGACGGCTACCTCCTCGACGGTCGTCCGGCGAAAGCCGACGCGATCGCGGCGGCGCTGCGCGATCGTTCGTCCGAGCCGGCGGCGCAGCCGTTCTACCGCGCGCTCGAGCGCGTCGGCGCACGCGCCGCCGACGAGGCGCTGCTCGCGCTGCGCATCGTCGCTCGGCGGCAGGTCGCCGGACGACGGCGCCGTCGTCGCCGCGCGAAACGCACGCTCGCGCGCGCAGGCCGGCGAGACCGGGCGCGCGCGAAGACTATCTGCGCGCGGTCGGGCGCGATCCGCGCCGGCGATCGAAACGAACCGGTGATCCTCCGTGCGTTCTCCCATGGTGATGTACCGATTGCTCGCCGTCGCTGCGGTTCTCGGCGTGTTTCCTCGCGCTCGCGCGCGGCGTTCGCTGCGCCGACGCCGGCCCCGCGCGCCCGCAGGCCGCGGATCGCGGCGCGCGACGGCGGCGTGCTCGAAGGACGCGTGGCCAACGTCGACTATCAGCGCGGCATCGTCAGCTCGACTCGACGACGCAAGGCACGCGTCGACGTCGCGACGATGCCGACGACGAGCGTGCAGTCGAACGATCCCGGCTATCACACGCTGACGGACGTCTCGAAGGGCTCGAAGGTCCAGATCTTCATCTCGAAGACGGCGGGCAAATTCGTCGCGCAGATCATCCGCCTGATCAAGCACTGACGCGCGCATGACGGCCGGCGATCCCGGCGGCGCTCGCGCGCGGCGTCATCGGCGTCGGGTTCGAGGGCACGCACGCGCGGCGACGCGCCGCTCGACGCGCTGCGCGCGTTCGCGCCGGGCGCGGTCATCCTGTTCGCCCGCAACGCCGGCACCGCGGACGAGCTGCGCGAGCTTGGTCGCCGCGCTGCGCGCGGTCGCGACGCCCCGCCGCTGATCGACGATCGATCAGGAAGGCGGCCGCGTCGCGCGCATCCGCGACGGCGTCGCGCCGCTGCCGGCGGCGATGGCGGTCGGCGCGACGCGAGCGACGTCGCGCTGACCGAGCGCCTCGGGACGCTGCTCGGCCGCGACCTCGCGCGGCTCGGCGTGATCAGCTCGATTTCGCGCCCGTCGCGGACCTCGCGCTCGAGCCGCGCCGGCACGCGTGATCGCGACGCGCGCGTACGGCGACGATCCGCGAGCGCGTCGCCGCGCATGCGCGGCGCGTTCGCGCGCGGGCTCGAGCGCGGCGGCGTCGCAGCGGCGCTCAAGCACTTCCCGGGCCACGGCGCGACGGCGGCGACTCGCACGCGCGCTGCCGCGCGTGACCGCGAGCGCTTGCCGACGCTGCGCGTCGCGCGACCTCGTGCCGTTCGCGCGCGCGATCGCCGCGCGCGACGGCCTCGATCGTGCTCGGCGGCGCACGTCGTCGTCGACGCGTTCGATGCGCGAGCGTCCGGCGACGCTGTCGCCCGCGGTCCTGACCGAGTCTGCTGCGCGACGAGCTCGGCTTCGCCGGCGTCGTCGATCACCGACTGTCTCGAGATGGACGCGATCGCGAGCGGCGGCGGCACGGTGCGCGGCGCGGTCGAGGCGCTCGCCGCAGGCGCCGATCTGCTGCTGATCAGCCACCATCTCGAGCTCGCGCGCGCCGCCGCGGACGCCATCGCCGCCGCCGTGCGCGACGGCACGCTGCCGCTGGCGCGGCTCGAGAGCGCACGCGCGCGTGCAGCGCGCTGCGCGCGCGGTTCGCGGCTGCCGCGCCGTGCGCGAGCCGCTCGACGACGGATGCGCCCGCTCGAGGCTGCGCGCCGCGCGGTCACCGCGGTGCGCGGCGAGCCGCGCCTGCCGACGCGAGCGCCGGTGACCGTCATCTCGTTCGAAGGGCGCTGCGCACGACGCGCGCGGCGGCATCCGGCGCGGCGGCCGCGCGGCGCGGGCGCCCTCGCTCAGCGCGGCGCTGCGGCGGCGCGGGTGGAAGAGCGAGAATCATGCGCGCGCCGCTCGAGCCCGACGACGACGACGTCGACCTGCTGCTCGAGCACGTCGCGCGCGCTCGGCGAGCGCGAGTTCGTCGATCGTCGACGCGCGACGCGCACCTGCACGCCGCGCAGCGCGAAGCCGTCGCGCGCATGCTCGCGCCGCGCCCGCGCGCTCGATCGTCTCGGCGCGCGCGCCGTTCGACGTCGTGCTGTGGCCGCAGGCGCGGCGCGTGCTGTGCATCTACGGCGACGGCGAGCTCGCATTCGAGGGCTGCGCGGACGTGCTGGCGGGTCGCGCGCCCGCGCGCGGCACGCTGCCGGTGCGCCTCGGCGCGCGACGCCGCCGTTCGCTGAGGTCGAGCGGCCGTCGCGCGCGGCGCTCGGCACGCGCTACAGCGCCGCCGTCGTGCGCGTCGAGCAGGGCGGCCGCCTGCGTTCGAGCGCGCGTACGGCACGCACGCGCGACGAGCGGCCGGCGCTGCCGTGCTGCGGTCGACACGCGCGTTCGACCTCGCGTCGATCACGAAGGTGTTCGTCGCGAGCGTCGCGCTCGACGCGCGTCGCGCGACGGACGCCTCGCGCTCGACGCGCCGCTGGCCGATTCGATCCCGGAATGGCGCGGCGACCGCGCACGCGCCGATCACCCTGCGCGCAGATCCTCGCGCACGACGCCGGGCTTCAAGAGCGGCGCCGACTACCGCACGCTGCTCGACCGCGACGTCGAAGCGTTCGCGCTCGCCGAGCCGCTCGCCGCGCGCTCCGGCGAAGCGGGTGATCTACAGCGACCTCGGCTTCATCGCGCTCGGCACGTCGTCTGGCGCGCCGCGCCGCCGCTCGCTCGCGCGCGCTCGTGCGACGAGCGTCTGCGCGCGTGGGGAGCGCGCGCGACGCGCGTACCGGCCGCGCGCCGAGCACGCGCGCGGCGATCCCGGCGACCGAGACGGACGCGTGGCGCGGCAGCGTGCAAGGCCGCGTGCACGACGAGAAGGCGTACCTGCTCGGCGGCGTCGCCGGTCACGCCGGGCTGTTCGGGACCGCGCGCGACGTCGCGCTGCTCGGCGAGTGGTATCTCGGCGCGCTGCACGGCCGCGCGCACGCCGCTGGATGCGGCGCTCGCGCGCGAAGCGGTGCGCGAGCGGCGTTCGATCCCGTGCTGCGCCGCGGCCTCGGCTGGGCGCTCAAGACGAGCGACGACAACTCGTGCGGCGCGCGCATGTCGCGCGACGACGTTCGGCCACACGGGCTTCACCGGAACGTCGGTGTGGGTCGATCCCGAGCGCGACCCGTCGCGTCGTGCTGCTGACGAACGCCGTGCACTACGGCCGCACGGACCTGCGCGCGGTGCGCGCGCGCCGTCGCCGACGCCGCGGTCGACGCGCTGGACGCGCGCGCGCCGCATGCTGATCGCGGGCGTTCTCTCGGGCACGTCGCTCGACGGAATCGACGTCGCGGTCTGCGACGTGCGCGCGACGCGGCCGACGGCGTCGCGCGTGCGCTGCGAGCGCTTCGCGACGGTGCCGTTCGACGACGCGCTGCGCGCGCGCATCCTCGCCGCGCTGCCCGCCCGCGCCGGTCGGCGCGCTCGAGCTCTCGGCGCTGCACGCGGCGATCGGCGAGGCGTTCGGCGACGCGGTGCGCGGCGTCGCGCGGCGAGCCGCCGCTCGACGCGGTCGCCTCGCACGGCGTGACGCTCGCGCACGACGGCGACGCGCGCCACACGCTGCAGCTCGGCGACGCGTTTCGCATCCGCGAGCGCGTGTCGGCGCGACCGTCGTCTACGACTTCCGCTCCGCCGACACGGCGGCCGGCGGGACGGGCGCGCCGCTCGTGCCGTTCGTCGACGCGCTGCTGTTCGGCGCGCAGCGCGCCGTGCGTCGCGCTCAACCTCGGCGGGATCGCGAACCTGACCGTCCTGCCGCAGGCGATCGCGTTCGACTCCGGGCCGGCGAACCTGCCGATCGACGCGTACGTCGCGCTGCGCAGCGAACGGCGCGCAGCGCTACGACGCGACGGCGCGCTCGCGCGCGCCGGCACGCCGGACGCCGCGCTGCTCGACGAGCTGCTCGACGATCCGTACTTTCGCGCGCCGGCCGCCGAAGATCGACCGGACGCGAGCGGTTCGGCGCGCCGTTCGTCGAGCGCGTGCGTCCGCACGGCTCGACGCGCTCGCCTTCGCCGACGCGGTCGCGACGCTCGACGGCGCTCACGGTGCGCACCGTCGCCGACGCCGTGCGCGCCGCGGCACCGCGCGCGCGGCTGCTCATCGTGAGCGGCGGCGGTGCGCGCAACGCGGCGCTCGTCGACGGCTTGCGCGCACGCGCTGCCCGGCGTCGACGTGCGCACGTCGGACGCGTTCGGCATCGACCCCGACGCGAAGGAGGCGATCGCGTTCGCCGTGCTCGGGTACGCGACGCTGCGCGAGCGCGCGGCGGGCGTGCCGAGCGTCACCGGCGCGCGCGGCCCGCGCGTGCTCGGCGCGCTCGCTCCGCACGGGCTGCGCGCGCTGCTGGACGCGCCGGCACGCCGGACGCGTAGACGGAGCCGGCCGCCGCGCGGAGAACGTCGCCGCATGATCTGCGTTGGCGTCGACGCCGGCGGAACGTCGACCGTCGCCGCGGTCTCGCAGGACGGCGCGTTCGTGCGCGAAGCGCGCGGCGGCCGCGGCGAATCCGACGACGCTCGGCGTCGACGATGCGGCGGACGTCATCGTCGCAACGATCCGCGACGCGCTGCACGGTGCCTCGCCGGACGCGGTCTACGCGGGCGTCGCGGGCGCGGCCCGCGCCGCGCGTCGCCGACGGCGTGCGCGAGCTGATCGAAAGCGCGTTCCGCGGCGCGCACGTCGTCATCGCCGACGATGCCGCGATCGCGCTGCGCGCCGCAATCCCCGACGGCGACGGCGCCGTGCTGATCGCCGGAACCGGATTCGATCGCGTACGCCGAGCACGGCGCGCGTTCGCGTGCGCGCGGGCGGGCTCGGCTACCTCGCGGGCGACGAAGGCTCGGCGTTCTGGATCGGCATGCAGGCCGTGAAGCTCTACGGGCGCGTGCTCGACGGCCGCGCGACGCGCGACGAGACGACCGACCTCGTCGCGCGCGCGTCGACGCGCCCGATCGTTCCTCGCTGCTCGCCGCGCTCTACGACGCGCCGCTGCACCCGGCGACCATCGCCGCGCTCGCGCCGAGCATCATCGCGTTCGCCGGCAAGGGCAACCGCGCGTCGACGAAGATCGTGCAGGGCGCGGCGCAGGAGCTCGGCGATCTCGTGCGCGCGGTGCTGCGCGGCGGCGGAACTGCTCGACGCGTCGCCGCGCGATCGCGTTCGCCGGCGGCTTGCTGCGCGAGAACAGCCTGCTCTCGTATCTCCTCGAGACGCGGCTGCACGGGCGACGTGGCGGGTGCCGCGATCGTCAAGACGCGGGCGAACCGGTGCGCGGCGCGCTGCGCATCGCGCGAACGGCTCGCGCGCGTGAGCGCGCTTCCCGGCGACCGAGGCGCTCGACGCGGCGACCGCCGCGATCGATCGGCTCGACGATGTCGCGCTCGCGCAGCGTTTTGATCGAGACGCAGCCGCGCCGCGGTCGACGCCGCGCGCGCGGCCGCACCGACAGATCGCGCAGGCGATCGCGCTCGTAGCGGCCGCGCTCGCGAGCGGCGGCCGCGTCGTGCTCGTCGGCGCCGGCACGAGCGGGCGCCTCGCGGTTCTCGACGCGGCCGAGCTGCCGCCGACGTTCGGCGTCGGATCCGGCGCGCGTCGCAGGCGCGCATCGCCGGCGGCGACGCGGCGCTGCGTCGCGCGGTCGAAGGAGCGGAAGACGACGCGGACGACGGCGCGCGATGCGTCGACGACGTGGGCGCCTGCGGACGTCGTCATTGCGATCTCCGCGAGCGGCGGCGCGCCGTTCGTACGCGCGGCGCTGCACGCGGCGCGCGAGCGCGGCGCGCGGACGGTCGCGCTCGTGAACGCGCGGAGCGCGCCGCTCGTGGCAGGATGCCGACGTCGCGATCGTCGCAGCGACCGGCGCCGAGCCGATTCAGGGCTCGACGCGCATGCGCGCAGGCACGGCGCAGAAGATCGTGCTCAACGCGATCTCGACCGGCGCGATGATCCGGCTCGGCAAGACCTACGGCAATCGGATGGTCGACCTCGTCGCGACGAACGCGAAGCTGCGCGCGCGAAGCGAGCGGCTCGTGCGCGAGCTGGGCGGCGACAGCGACGCCGCGCGGCGCGCTCGATGCGGCGGGCGGATCGGTGAAGACGGCGGTCGTCATGCTGCGCCGCAGCGTCGCTCGTGACGAAGCCGAGCGCCTGCTTCACGACGCGCACGGCCGTCTTGCCGCGATCATCGGCGCGCCAGGCTGACCTCGGTCGCGTCGCGCGCGGCGTAGCCGCGCGCCGCGAAGAACGCGCGCAGGGCCGCGTCGCGTCCCGCGGTCGCCTCGATCCGGCGCACGTCGAGCTGATCGAGGCGACCGTGCAGCGTCGCGAGCAGCGCGGAGGCGATCCCGCGGCGGCGGCGGCTCTCCACGACCCACAGGTCGCGGAGCGCGGCGACGCAGGCCGCCGCTCTCGCTCGAGACCGCGAAGGCGACCGAGACGCAGCCTGCGGGTATACCGTCGTCGTACGCGAGCCAGACGAAGCCGTAGTCAGGGCGGTCGACGTACAGCGCGAGCGCGTCGCCGAGCGCCGCTTCGTCGGCGCGAAACGCGCGCATGAGCGCGAACGCGTCGAGCCGCTCGGCGCCCGCCATCGTTCTGCACTCGATCATCTCGGAAGGAACCCGATCGCCATGTTCTCTCTTTCGCTCTGTCGCCCGCTCTCCGTGCTCGCCGCGGCCGTCGCCGTCGCCG
This sequence comes from Vulcanimicrobiota bacterium, assembly GCA_963771525.1. GTDB lineage: Bacteria > Vulcanimicrobiota > Vulcanimicrobiia > Vulcanimicrobiales > Vulcanimicrobiaceae > Vulcanimicrobium. The sequence goes on from CAVYTL010000004.1 coordinate 40,367, forward strand.
CGACGTCGCTCGCCGCGCCGGCACAGGTCACCGAGCGCCAAGGCGCGTCGGTGCCCGGCGGCAAGATTCGCGACTGTCACGGCTGGGTGCGCCATGTCTCCGACACCAACATCCGCGTGCACTGCATCGACGGGCGTCCCGCGGACCTCTCGTTCCTGTACGCGCCCAACTTCGTGACGCTGCTGAAGAACGGCAAGAGCGTCCAGACCAAGGACTTGCGCCCGAACACGCCCGTGCACGTCGAGTTCACGCAGTCGCTCGGCGTGCGCAAAGCGTACAAGATCTTCGTCGCTGACCCGCGCGGCCACGGCCTCTACGGCTTCAAGAGTTAGCGCGGCCCGGTGACGAACGAGCGCAGCGGTGCATTGCATCGCTGCGCTCGCCGGTACGCTGCTCGCGTTGACGCTGGTCGTCGTTCCGCTGGACGATCGCCCGGTCACCGCGCAGCTGCCGCGGCTGCTGGGCGCGATCGCGGGCGCGCGCGTCGCCGAGCCGCCGCGCCCGCTGCTCGGGCGCTATCTCACGCCGGGCGACCCGGCGGCGATCCTGCGCTGGCTGCGCGACGATGCGCCGCGCGACGCGCGAGCGTACGTCGTCTCGGCCGACATGATGGTCTACGGCGGGCTCGTCGCCTCGCGCGTTCCGGGCGCCTCGCGCGCGGACGCGTACACGCGGCTGCAGGATCTCGCCGCGATTCGCGCCTCGCGTGCGGGGGTGCCGTTCGCGCTGTTCGGCACGGTGATGCGGCTCGCGCCGACCGGCGTGCCGCGGGAAGGGTGCGGCCGCGAGCGTTTCCGTTCGCCGGCATCGACGTGTGGAAGCCGATTGCAGACGTACGCAAACCTGCCCGATCCGCCGCGCACCGATGACGAGCGCGCATTCGCTGCAAGCGTCCGCGCGCGGCTCGGGCCTGCGCTCGACGCGTACCTGGCGACGCGCGCACGCGACCGCGACGTCGACCTGTTCGCCCTGCGCCTGACCGCGGAGGGCGCGTTCGACCGGGTCGTGCTCGGTCAGGACGACGCCGGTCCCGTCGGCTTGCATCTGCGCGACCTCGCCGCGCTGCGCGCGTTCGCGTCGCGATGGATCGCGCCGGGACGCGCGTCGATCGAGCCCGGTGCCGACGAGCTCGCAATGGTGCTCGTCGCCGCCGCGCTCGCGCGCGAAGCGCGCATCGTGCCGCGCGTGCACGTCGTCTATTCGCGCGCGGGCGCCGCGCAGCTGAACGACCCGATCGAGTTCGCGCCGATCGCCACGACGATCGGCGATCTCATCGGCTCGTGCGGCGGCGTAGGGGTCAACGACGCAGCGCCGGCCGATGTCGAGCTGTTCGTGCGCGTCCCTGGCACGAGCGATGCCGACGAGGCGGCGTTCGCGGACGCCATCGCGCGGCGCGCGCGCGACGGCTCCGCACTGGCCGCCGTCGCCGATCTCTCGTTCCTGAACGGCGAGGACGACGTCGCGCAGCGGCGCCTCACCGACGACCTCATCGCGCGCGGCGTCGCCGGGCGCGTCGCGTCGTTCGCGTCGTGGAACACGGTCGCGAACACCGTCGGCACGGCGCTGCCGGAAGCGATTCGCCGTGCTGGCCGGGACACGGCTCGGCACGTACGATGCGCGCGCGCACGCGACGTTCACGCTGATGCGCTACATCGACGACATCGCGTTCCACACGGCCGTGCGGCCGCAGCTCAACAGCGATCTCACGGCGGCGGGTGTCGCCGACCACACGCTGCTCGCGCCCGCGGTCGCGCGGCGCACGGAATCGGAGAACCGCGCGCTGCTCTGGCCGGACGGTCTCGACCTGCTCGCGCGGATCGCGCCGCAATTTCGCGACGCCGGGTTCACGATCACGCTGCCGTGGGACCGCACGTTCGAGACCGAGCTCGACGTCCGCCTCGCGCCGCGCCGCTGAGCGCGCTCGCTCTTCGGTTCACGGGTCCGTCGTGCCGACGTCCTCGCTCAAGCCGATGAGCTCGTAGGGCTTGAGCGCGTTCGTCGGGCGCAGCTCCTCGAAGCTGATCGTCACGTCGCTCAGCGGTCCCGCGCTCGAGTCGACCGCTTCGAGCGCCGTCTCGCGCGCGACGTACGTTCCGCCGTCGACCTGCGCGAACTCGACGCGCCACCGCACGGCGTCCAACGGGTCGTGGTTGCCGACGCCTGCAACGATCGCGTGGACCGCGAGTGACGACTTCGCGTCGGTCCAGATCTCGCGCAGACGGTACCGCTTCGGATCGCGCAACGGGCGCAGACCGAGGTGGTGGAGGGCCACGCCGTTCTCGGCGACGTCACCGAGATCGGTGACCTCGTACGTCCGCACGATCGTTCCGGTCCGCCCGATGCGAAACAGCGGCGCCTTGGCGGTCGCCACGTCGGCCATGTCGCGCGACGCGCTGATCGACGGCGCGTCGAGGGCGAGCCCGAAGTCCTGATCGACCGCGAACGTGAGCTGGCCGATCGGGTCGTCGTCCCGCTCGGCGTTGAGGACCTCGCCTCGCTCGGGCGACGCGTTCGGGCCGCCGAGTCCGACGCCGACGCCGAAGTTGATGCCGTGCGGGACGTGCGGGTTCGCCGCGTCCTCGCGGCGCTGCGAGTGCGAGTGCACGACGCGGCGCTGCACGTCCTCGATCGTATCCCAGGTGCTCGTGACCGTGTGACTGCCGGTGCGGAAACGCAGCACCGTCGCGTACACGGCGTAATGTGCGTACGAGCTGTGCGAACGCGCCGTGCGCGCGGCCTCGAACAGCTTGTCCGCGGCGGTCGGCGCGGCGAACGTCGCCGGATCGGGCGTCGGCGGCGCCCTGTGCGCCGCGCACAGCGCCGAGCACGCGGCGGCGGCGAGGAGGGCGGTACGAACGGTGTGCGGCCAGCGCATCAGTCCGGGGAACGCACCTCGCGCTCGCAGAGTTCGATCAGCACGCCCCCCGTCGATTTCGGATGCAGGAAGGCGATCGTGTTGCCGTGGGCGCCGCGCCGTGGTTGCTCGTCGATCAGTCGCACGCCGGCGGCGCGCAGGCGCGCAAGCTCCGCGCGAATGTCCGCGACGCGATACGCGGTGTGATGCAGCTTGGTCTCCGCGTCGCCGCGGTACTTCGCGATCGGCGAGTCGTCGCGCAGGGGACGCAGCAGCTCGATGACGGCATCGCCGGTGCGCAGTCCGACGGCCTCGACGCCTTGATCGGCAACGATCTCGCGGTATGCGACGCTGAAGCCGAGCGTCTCGGTGTAGATCCGAACCGTCGCCTCCAGGTCCTTGACGACGATCGCAACGTGATCGATCGGCGCGTCGTTCACCGCAAGCGCGCTCGCGCAACGACCATCATGGGGTCGCGGTCACGCGATTCGTTCGCGGGCGACGTGCGTCCCGAAGACATCACGGAAGACACTGCAGATCTCGCCGAGAGTTGCGCCGGCGTCGACGGCCTCGATCAAAGCAGGCACGACGTTGATGGTGCCCTCGGCGGCGGTTCGTACCTCGCCGAGCGCCGCTTCGGCGCGGTCGGCGTCGCGTTGCTCGCGAAAGGCGCGCGTGCGCGCGACCTGGTCGCGCTCGATGGAGGGGTCGATGCGCTGAATCGGCATCGTCACGCCGTTCGTTGCCTCGTTGAAGCGGTTGACGCCGACGACGACCGACGTGCCGCGCTCCACCGCCTGTTGCGCGCGGTAGGCGCTCTCGCCGATCTGGTCCTGCATCCAGCCGCTCTCGATCGCGGCGACGGCGCCGCCCATCGCGTCGATCTCCGCGATCAAATCGCGCGCTCCGGCGACCAGCGCATCCGTGAGCGACTCCACGTAGTACGAGCCCGCGAGCGGGTCGGCCACATCGGTGACGCCGCTCTCGTGCGCGATGATCTGCTGCGTGCGCAGCGCGACGCGCGCCGACTCCGCCGTCGGCAGCCCGAGCGCTTCGTCCTGACCGTTCGTGTGCAGCGACTGCGTTCCGCCGAGCACGGCGGCGAGCGCCTGCAGCGCGACGCGCACGACGTTGTTCTCCGGTTCCTGCGCCGTGAGCGTCGAGCCGCCCGTCTGCGTGTGGAAGCGCAGCATCTGCGAACGCGGATCCTTCGAGCCGAACTCGTCGCGCACGATGTGCGCCCAGACCGTGCGCGCCGCGCGAAACTTTGCGACCTCTTCGAAGAAATCGTTGTGCGCGTTCCAGAAGAACGACATGCGCGGCGCGACCGCGTCGACGGCGAGGCCGGCACGCTGCGCGGCGGACAGGTATGCCTTCGCGTCGGCCAGCGTGAACGCGATCTCCTGCAGCGCGGTCGACCCCGCTTCGCGGATGTGGTATCCCGAGATCGAGATCGTGTTCCAGTTCGGCACGTGCTCCGCGCAGTACGCCATCACGTCGGTGACGAGCCGCATCGAGGGGCCGGGCGGGTAGATGTACGTGCCGCGCGCGACGTACTCTTTGAGCACGTCGTTCTGCACCGTCCCGCCGAGCTTGTCGAACGGGATGCCGCGGCGGCGAGCGACGGCGAGCACGAACGCGAGCAGCACCGAGGCCGGCGCGTTGATCGTCATCGACACGCTGACGCGGTCGAGCGGGATCGCGTCGAACAGCGTTTCCACATCGGCGATCGTGTCGATCGCCACGCCGACTTTGCCGACCTCGCCACGCGCCTGCGGTGCATCGGAGTCGTAGCCGAGCTGCGTCGGGAGATCGAACGCCACCGAGAGGCCGGTCACACCGTGCGCCAGGAGATAACGGTAGCGCTCGTTCGACTCGGCCGCCGTTGCGAAACCCGCGTACTGCCGCATCGTCCAATGCCGCCCGCGGTACATGTCGCGCCGGATCCCGCGCGTGTAAGGATACTGGCCCGGAGGCGCGCGCCGCACCGTCGAGTCGTCCTCGCCATAGAACGGCCGGAGCGGGATGCCGCTAGTGTTGAGCTCGCGCGCGCTCATTCCGAGCCAGTTCGGTCCGTGCCGACCACTCCCCACCCCTTCGCCGGTATGCTATCGTATGCTTCGTATGAAGCGCAGCACGCTCGTGACCGGCCTGAGCGCCGCACTTCTCGCGCACCCGCTCGCGGCGCGCGCCGTCGACTCGGGCCGGGTGCCCGTGGACCGAAGCAACTACCCGCCGGTGAATCGCGACGACGCCGACTGGCGCAAGCGCCTCTCGCCGCGCGCGTACAAGGTGCTCCGGCAGGGGGAGACGGAGCCGGCGTTCTCGAGCTCGCTCAACGTCGAGACGCGTGCGGGAACGTACGCATGCGCCGGGTGCGCGCGCCCGGTCTTCTCGTCGAAGGCGAAGTACGACGCACACACGGGCTACCCGAGCTTCACGGCGCCGCTCGCCCATGCCGTCAGAACGAGCGCGCCGGCGATGGGCAAGAGGTATGCAACGGTTCGCTGCGCCCGGTGCGACAGTCACCTCGGCCGGCTGTATCACGACGGACCGAAGCCCGCGGGCCTGCGCTACAGCATGAACGGCCTCGCGCTCGCGTTCCTCCCCAACACCGCATAGCGCCGATTCTAGAACCTCGAAAGGCCGCGCGCTTTCAGCCAATCGACGACGACGTCCGGATAGCCGGGGACCACGCGCCGCGGCTCCGACGGCCGATCCTCGAATCCGGTGGTGGTGGCCGAGAGCGTGTGGTCGGCGCCTGCGAACACGCGAACGGTCAGCCGCGTATTGCCGGCCGCACGAAAGTCCTGGCGCAGCCGAGCCTCGGAATCCGGCGTGTCGACGTTCTTGTCGAGCGCACCGAAGAGCGCCAGCGTAGGCGTGTGTACTTCTTCGAGCGTCATCGTCGGATCGTACACCAACGCGGCCTGTAAGCCGGCCAGCACCGGGCGTGGCGGTGGGATCGGCAGGTGCGGTGGAATTCGCATGTAGGCAAACCAGGGCTGGGTCCGAGCACGCGCGAGCGCCGCGCTTGCAGCATGCCAGTGCGCGTTCGTCGCTACCGAAGTCAACATGAGCCGCTCGAACGCTACCGCCGAGTGGATCTGCGCGCCGGAGAACCGGGACGTCTCACGCAGGCTGCCGTCGATCTCGTAGAGGATGTTCTGCGCGATCGACTCGGCGGCCGGGCTCTTGAGGATCAGAAATGCGAGCGGATATCGAGTCGCCACGATCGGCGCGACCCACGCGCCGTTGCTGAATCCCCACACGCCGAACTTCGTCCGATCGCAGTATGCATTGCCGCGCAGCGACGCCAGGATGGCAATGACATCGTCGGCTTTGGACGCAGGGCTCGTGTACCGCCAGTCGCCGGCGGATCGACCCGTGCCGCGCTGGTCGTACGTGACGACGTTGAGTCCGTGCGCGACGAAGTATGCAACGATGAAGCCCATGTCGCGGGTCTCGTCGTCTGCGCCGTGGACGAGAACGATCGTAGGGCGCTTCTCAGCGGCTGAAGCATGCCACAACGACACGCCCAAAGGTCCGCCGGCGTCGCTCACGGTGAACCGCTGCTCTTCGACGGCCACCGCGGGAAGGGCGAGCACGTACGTCATGACCGGGCGTTCGGTCGTTTCGTAAGAGGTGCCCGACGTGCGCGTCAACGTGCCGAGACGACGTGTCTGCGGGTCGAAGTACTGAATCGTGCGTCGATGTGCGGGCTCCGCCTCGATGCCGACGTAGACACGAGCGCGACCGGTGCCATACAGCCCCGGGGCGGGTTCCTGGCTCCCAAGGGCGAGCGCGAGCAGTGCGTTTGCGATCACGGCCTTCTCCAGTGCGGCTCCGGAGCCACGAACGGCGAAGTGTTCCCGCCGCCGGTACAGGCCGCGACCGTTTGGTATCTTGGTATGCGACCCCCTCGTGCGGGTTGTAAGCGCCGATACGGACATCCGCGCGCCCATGCGGTATCGTTATGCTCACGATGAATCGTACCGCTGCCCTGACCGTCCTCGGCTCGCTCGTATTCGCCGCCCCGCTCGCCGCCCGGGCCGCCCTCGCACACGTCACGCATACCGACGAGCAGTGGAAGAAGATGCTCGCGCCGCAGGCGTACGCCGTCCTTCGCCAGGCGTCCACGGAGGCGCCGTTCTCGAGCCCGCTCGACGAGGAGAAGCGCGCCGGAACGTATGCGTGCGCGGGCTGTGCGCTGCCGCTGTATTCCTCGAAAACCAAGTTCGACAGCGGGACCGGCTGGCCGAGCTTCTGGGCGCCGCTGCCGAACGCGGTGACCACGAAGACGGACGCGTCGCTGATGATGGTGCGCACCGCGGTGTCGTGCGCGCGCTGCGACGGCCACCTCGGGCACGTGTTCGACGACGGACCGAAGCCGACGGGTCTGCGCTACTGCATGAACGGCGTCGCGCTCGCGTTCCGTCCGGGCCGCGCCGCGTAAAACACGAACAGCACGCACAGCACCGCTTGGAGCGGAATCGGAGCGATCACCTTCCACGTCGCGGGCATCGCGCCGTCCGCGACGGCGATGGACGGCCCGACGACGGCGAAGAACTGATCCAGCGCGCAGACCCAGAGGAACACGCGGTAGCGCTGCGGGTCTCGCAGCGTGAGCGCGTAGACGCACGCGGCGACGATCAGCTCGCTCCCGGCGAACGACGCGACGAGCCCGTCCCGCACGGAAACGTCGAACAGCGGAGCGGCAAGCTGCGGCACAACCAGCAAGACGATCCCGACGAAGAGGTCGATCGCGGCGCCGACAACGAGGGCGGCGCGGACGGCGGCGAGCATCATGCGCCCTCCAGCGAGACCAGGGCCGTTCGCGCTTCGACCGTCGCGCCGGGCGCGACGTGGACCTTCGCGATCGTGCCGGACTTGTGCGCACGAATCTCGTTCATCATCTTCATCGCCTCGATCACCGCGACGACGTCGCCTTCATCGATCTGCGCGCCGGCCGCGACCGGCATTTCGACCACGACGCCGTGCATCGGCGAGACGACATCGTTCCCCGCCGCTGCGCTCGGTTTGCGGGGGGAACCGCCTTTCTTCGCCGCCGCGGGGCGCTGCGCGCTCGCCGCGCCGTTCCCGACGCCGGCGCGCGGCAGCGGCAGATCGACGAAGCGCACGCGAAAGAGCTTGCCGTTCACCTCGACGCGCATGGCGTCGTCATCGCCGGCCGCGTCCGCCGCCGCAGTTCCGCCACCGCCGGCGCGAGCCGGCGTGACGTCATCCCGAGGCGGCCCTTTGTCATCCTGAGCCTGTCGAAGGGCGAACGGCTCGAGCGTCGCCGTGCCGTACGAGGCGTCGCGCACCGGGCCGTAGTCGACGAGCGCGCGCAGCAGCGGCAGCGTCGTCGGAACGCCGGCGATCGTGTACTCGTCGATCGCGCGGCCGAGCCGCGCGAGCGCTTCGTCGCGCGTGCGGCCGCGCACGATGAGCTTCGCGATCATCGAGTCGTAGTCGGGCGTGATCGTGAATCCCGGGAACGCGGCCGAATCGACGCGCACGCCGAAGCCGCCGGGCTCGCGATAGCGCGTCACCGTACCGGGCGCGGGGCGGAAGTTCTGCGCAGGGTCCTCTGCGTTGACGCGCACCTCGATCGCGTGGCCGCGGAAGCCCGCGTCGATGTCCGCTTGCGAGAGCGCGAGCGGACGGCCGGCGGCGACGAGAATCTGCTCGCGCACGAGGTCGATTCCCGAAATCTCTTCCGAAACGGTGTGCTCGACCTGGATGCGCGTGTTCATCTCGAGGAAATAGAAGGCGTCGCCGCTCACGAGGCATTCGATCGTGCCGACGGAGTCGTAGCCGATCGCTTTTGCAGCCTGCACGCCCGCGGCGCGCAGTCCGTCGCGCACGCTGCGCGCGATGTGCGCGGGCGCCTCCTCCCACAGCTTCTGGTGGCGGCGCTGGAGCGAGCAGTCGCGCTCGCCGACGTGCAGTACCGTCCCGTGCTTATCGGCGAGGATCTGCAGCTCGACGTGCTTCGGATTGTCCAGATACCGCTCGACGTAGATCGTCGGGTTTCCGAAGTACGCGCTGGCCTCGCGCTGCGCGGTCGAGAACGCGGACTCCACCTCGTCGAGGGTTCGGGCGACCTTCAGTCCCTTGCCGCCCCCGCCGCCCGAGGCCTTGAGCGCGAGCGGCAGGCCGTACCGCTGCGCGGCCGCGCGTGCGGCGCCGGCATCGGCGATCGGGTCGGTGCCGCCCGGCACGACGGGCACGCCGGCCGCGATCATCGCCTGGCGCGCGCGAATTTTGTCGCCCATCGCGTCGATCGCGTCGGGATGCGGGCCGATCCACGTGATGCCGGCGCCGATGACGCGCCGCGCGAACGCGGCGTTCTCGGCGAAGAACCCGTAGCCCGGATGCACCGCGTCGGCGCCCGCGCGCGCGGCGACGTCGAGGAGCTTGTCCGCGTTCAGGTACGACTGCGAGGGCGCGGCGCCGCCGAGGTGATACGCTTCGCCGGCGTGCCGCACGTGCAGCGCGTCGCGGTCAGCGTCGGAGTACACGGCGACCGTCGCGCAGCCGAGCTCCTTCGCGCTGCGCATCACGCGGATCGCGATCTCGCCGCGGTTCGCGACGAGGATCTTCGCGAACGGCGCGTCAGCCATCGAGCCTGCCGGCGGCGCTCCACCGCGCCGGTGCCGCGGCGAGGAACCGTGCGATGCGGACGTCGCCGGCTGCCGGCTCGACACGCGCGGCGAACGCCCATCCCGAGGCTGCCTGCGGCGGCGATGCGGTACCCGCGGAGCGCTGCAAGTACAACAGGTACGCCGCCGCGATCGCCGCGAGCTCGTCCGCGGTCGGCGACATCGTGGCGGCCCCTTCGACAAGCTCAGGGTGACCACGGCCGGGCCCTTCGACAAGCTCAGGGTGACGGCGGGCCCTCGAGAGTCGGGCGACGACGGCCGGGCCCTTCGACGAGCTCACGGTGACGACGGCTGGGCGTCACGCTTTCGCGGTCTCCGGATGCATGCCCATCGCGTGATAGCCTGCGTCGCAGAAGTGCACGTCGCCCGTCACCTGGGACGAGAGGTCCGACGCCAGGTAGACGGCGACATTGCCGACGTCGTCCGGCGTGACGTTGCGCTTGAGCGGCGACATCGCCGCAACCTTGGCAGGCATCGCGCTGAAACCGGCGACTTGACGCGACGATGCGGTGGAGATCGGGCCCGCCGAGATCGCGTTCACGCGGATGCCCCGCTCGCCGAGATCGAACGCGAGGTAGCGCACCGTGGCCTCGAGCGCGGCTTTGGCGATGCCCGCGATGTTGTAGTTCGGCACGATCTGCGTCGCGCCGAGGTACGTGAGCGCCATCACCGAGGATCCGTCGGCGAGGTTGTCCTTCAGGTGCGCGACGAGCGCGATCAGCGAGTACGCGCTGATGTCCATCGCCGTCGCGAACCCGTCGCGCGACGTGTCGTAGACCTTGCCGGTCAGGTCCTCTTTCTTCACGAACGCGATCGAATGCACGAGCCCGTCGATCGTCCCGGCGGCGGCGGCGAGAGCACGCAGCGACTCGTCGCTCGTGACGTCGCATGCGAACGCCGGCGCGCCGCCGAGCTCGTCGGCGTGCTGCCGGACGGCCTTTTCGACGCGCTCACCTTGATACGTGAGGACCAGCCGCGCGCCGTGCGCGTGCAGGCGGCGCGCGATGCCGCTCGCGATCGACCATTTATTCGCGATCCCGGTGACGAGGATCGTCTTTCCTTCGAGCAGTGCCACGAGGACCGGTCATCGGCCGAGGCGAGCCGACAACCCTGCCGCGGCGTCCGGGGCGGAGCGCCGGCGCGGGACGGCGCAGTACGGCGCGATGACGCGGATCGACACGCTCACCATCGACGACGTCCTGCCGCCGAACGTGTGCGCGCGGCTCCTCGACGGTTTGCGCGAGGCCGCAGCGACAACGCGCCGGAGTAGAACGCGCGGAGCCGCTCCTACAGGGGGATGTTGCCGTGCTTGCGCTTTGGCCGCTCGACGCGTTTGTTCGCCAGTGCGTCGAGCGCGCGGGAGACAGCGCGCCGCGTCTCGCTCGCGTTGATGACGTCGTCGACGTAGCCCCGCTCCGCTGCGATGAACGGGTTCGCGAAGTGCTCGGAATACTCGGCGGCGAGCTCCGCGGCTTTCGCCTCGGGATTGGGCGCGTCGGCGATCTCGCGGCGGTTCAGGATCTGCACCGCGCCGCTGCCGCCCATCACCGCGATCTCGGCCGTCGGCCACGCGAAGTTGAAATCCGCGCGGATGTGCTTCGACGACATGACGTCGTACGCGCCGCCGTACGCCTTGCGCGTGATCACGGTGATCTTCGGCACCGTCGCCTCCGCGAACGCGTACAGCAGCTTCGCGCCGTGCTTGATGATGCCGCCCCATTCCTGACTCGTGCCGGGCAGGAAGCCGGGGACGTCGACGAAGGTCAGCAGCGGGACGTTGAAGGCGTCGCAGAAGCGCACGAAGCGCGCCGCCTTGATCGAGGCGTTGATGTCGAGCACGCCGGCCAGCACTTTCGGCTGGTTCGCGACGATGCCGACGCTGCGGCCGCCGATGCGGCCGAAGCCGATCACGATGTTCTGCGCCCAGAGCGGCGCGATCTCGAAGAAGTCGCCGTCGTCGACGACCGCGACGATCGCGTCCGCGATGTCGTACGGCTTCGCCGGCGAGTCGGGGATCAGGCCGTCGAGCTCCGCGGCGACGCGTAGCGGATCGTCGCCGGACGCCACGACGGGCGGGTCATCGAGATTGTTCGACGGGATGAACGAGAGCAGCCGCCGGCAGTGCTCGTTCATCTCGTCTTCGTCCGCGGCCGTCAGGTGCGCCACACCGCTCTTCGTGCCGTGCGCGATCGCGCCGCCGAGCTCTTCGAAGCTGACGTCCTCGCCCGTCACGGCTTTCGTCACGTCCGGCCCGGTGATGAACATCTGCGAGATGCCCTCGACCATCACCGTGAAGTCGGTGATGGCCGGCGAGTACACGGCGCCGCCCGCGCACGGGCCCGCGACCAGGCTGATCTGCGGCACGACGCCCGACGCCTGCACGTTGCGCCAGAAGATCTCGGCGTAGCCGCCGAGGCTCACGACGCCTTCCTGGATCCGCGCGCCGCCCGAGTCGTTGATGCCGATCATCGGCGAGCCGGTGCGGACGGCGAGGTCCATCACCTTGCAGATCTTCTCGGCAAAGACTTCGCCGAGCGATCCGCCGAGCACGGTGAAGTCCTGCGAGAACAGGAAGACGTGCCGGCCGTCGATCGTCGCGTGGCCGGTGACGACGCCGTCGCCGAGAAAGCGGCGCTCGTCGAGCCCGAACGCCGTCGTGCGGTGGACCGCGAAGCGGTCGAGCTCGACGAACGAGCCCGGGTCGACGAGTGCCTCGATGCGTTCGCGCGCCGTTCGCTTCCCGCGCGCGCGCTGCCGCTCGTTCGCGGCATCGCCGGCGGGCGCGAGCGATTCGGCGCGCATCTTCTCGAGCCGGCGATACGCGTGCTCGTGCGCCGACTCGGGTTCCGTCGTGGCCATCCCGCAGCGGTTTCGCCGCCGGAAGGTCGGGTCCGTCCGCTACCGGTGCAGCGTGCCGTTCACCATCACGTAGCCGTCATAGCCCCAGCCGCGGGCGCCGGCCGTGGTGACGTCGTCGATGCCCTCGCCGCCGCCGTTGTCGCGATGGTAGCGGCCGCGCACGACGACGATGTCGCCGGCGTTGGCCGAAGCGCTCGCGCCTTGGACCGCGATCGGCTGCGTGCCGTCGACGTCGACGAAGAACGAGCTGGCCGCCGCGCCGCGGCCCATCGGCGTCTGCGCGGTCGCGCCGTTCGTCACGAGGCCGCAGATCGTGACTTCACGCTGGATCGGCATCGGCACCGCGCGATACGAGAGGAACGTGTCGTCGCCGCACGCGTCCGCGGCAGCGGGCGCGTTCACCGTCGGCGGCGGCGAGGCGAGATCGTACAGCGGCCCCGGCGTCGGCGTCACGAACGGGTCCGGCGTGTCGCGGCGCGCGGCCGCGGGCGCGGTCGCGACGGCGACCGTCAGGGCGAGCGCGACCGCCGCGAGCGAGGTGCGCGAAGCAAGGCTCTTCACGCGGCCATCGTACCCGCGCGGGGCGCGGACGACTAGACGGCGAGCCGCAGCGGCGAAGCCGCGTCCTCGCGCGCGACGACGTGCGTCGGCCGCTGGCCGGCCGGCACGCGGTCGCGGCGCTTGCGGCCGCCGCCGGTGACGTTGAGCACGACGGTCGCGTCCGCGAGCGCGCCGCCGGCGGCTTCGCGCGCGAGCGCGGCCAGCGCCACGCCCGCGGCCGGCTCGACGTCGATGCCCTCGATCATCTCGAAGAGCCGCGCGAACTCGGCCGCCTCGGCGTTGCCGACCGCGTGCGTGATGCCGTCGGTCTCCGCCAGCGCTTCGCGAACGCCGCCCGCGCTCGCGTACGGCGGCGCCGAGTTTCCCAGCACCGGCGCGAGGAGCTGCGCTTGCCGCGCGCGCGTCTCACGCGAGCTGCGCATCGCGAGGTGCGGCGCGCGGACGGACCACGCGTCGTGAATCGGCGTGAAGGGCGCGTTCTGCGCGAGCACCAGACGCGGCACACGGCGGCCGAACCGGCCGTCGGCGACGAGCCGAAGCGCCGCTTCGTGCGCGGCGAGCGCGCCGGCGGCGCTCCCGACCGCTTGCACGTACGCGTCCGGCAGCGCACCGATCTGCTCCACGGCGCCGAGCAGCGCGGTCGCCATGCCGTCGCGGCGCGCGACGTTGCGGACGCCGCCTTCCGCCACGAAACCGTCGCACGCGCTCAGCCGCGCCGCGACGGCGATCGCATCGTCGTACGACCCGTCGGCGACGACGACGGTGCGTACGCAATCGCCCACGCGCACGAGCGCCGCCAGCGGTTCCCACGCGTATTCCGGCAGCACGATGACGACGGGCACGCCCGCGTCGCTTGCGACCGACGCGAACGCCGCGGCGGTGTTCCCGGCCGACGCGACGACGAGCGTCCGACGTTCGCGCGGCGCGAGACGCGCGAGCACCGCGACCGCCTCGAGCTCCTTGAATGTCGCCGTTCGCGAGCGAGGAGCCTCGCTCCGGCCACCAGCCGTTGAACGTCGACCCACAGCTCGCGCACGCCGAGGCGAGCGCCGAGCGCCGCCGCGCGATACGTGACGCCGGTCGCGCGCGTCGCGAGCGGCCGCGCGAGGGGCAGCCACGCGCCGAAGCGCAGCATCGACGATCCTGACACGATGCGCAAGCGGCGCTCGCGATACTCGGTGCGCAGCAGCGCGGGACGATGCACGCCGTCGCACTGCAATCGTACGCCGTCGTCGTCGAAGGTGGCGCCGCACGCCGTGCAGCGCAAAAGGTACGACTGGAGAGGGTCCACTCCATGGACGTATCGGCTGTCGGGACGCGCCGCCGGAGGAGGCGCTACCAGATGCCGAGCGCCAGCTTCACATCCTCGGAGGCCATCGTGCGCGGATCCCACGGCGGGCTGAACGTGATGTCGACCGTCGCGTTCTTGACCCCGTCGACGCTCTCGACTTTGCTCAGCACGGCTTGCTTGAACATCGGTCCGACCGGACACATCGGCGACGTGAGCGTCATGGTGACCGTGACGTCCTGTCCCTGCTCGCCCTCGCAGACGACGTCGTACACCAGCCCGAGATCGAGGATGCCCATGTGCAGCTCGGGATCCTCGACGTCCTCGAGCGCTTCGCGCACGGCCTCGGTGGTAACCACGCGCTTTACGATCCGATCGGACGCGCTGCGGTTCCAGCGCTCTCTCGCCGGCGTGCCCGGTCGGCGAAGCGAACGGCGAGCACGGCCACGGGAACGGCGAGCCACGCCGCGCGCGCGTTCAGTCCGAACGGAACG
>CAVYTL010000005.1:0-22362 GCA_963771525.1 Vulcanimicrobiota bacterium
GGTACCGTCCGCATCGCGTACGACTTCGGCGCGGGCGAGCGCGCCGCGTACGCGCTCGCAGACGTCGCGCTCGGCGCGCCGCTGGCGCTGTCGTGCGCCGTCGACGGCGACGCGAACGGCGCCACGGTGCGCGCGACATTGAGCGACCGGTACGGCGAACGACAGCCGCTGACGCTCGCCGCGCGCGTCGACTTCACGGGAACGCGACGCGTCGACGCGGCGGTGCCGGCATGGCTCGCGCCGCCGATCGTGCTGCGCGGCCTCTACGTCGTCGGCACGCTCGCGATCCCGCCGGTCACGGCGTCGGGCGCGATCGCACTGCACGACTGCACGGAAGTTGTGCCGGGCTCCTCAGCTGGGACGCACGGCGCTCCACGCGACGCCGGCGAGGAACGCGGCTGATGCCGCCCACGAGCGCCACAGCGGCGGCGCGGCCGCGACGGCGAGCGCGGGGACAGGCAATCCGATTGTCGCGCGCACGCGGATGCCGCTGAGCGCCACGGCGGATCCCGAGCGCGCCAGCGCGATCGCGAGCGACTGTCCGGAATCCGTGCCGGCACTGAGCACGAGCGCGGGACGCGAGGTGTCATTCAGCGCACCGGCGTGCGCGAACTGCGCGAGCTGCGGCGGCGTGAAGTACAGCGCGCGAACGACGTGGCGCCGCTCCGGCGCGGCGAACGTGTCGAGCGGCACATCGAGCGCGCCGATGCGCTGGCGCTGCGGAAGCAGCACACCGGCGAGAGGAACGATGCGTTCGCCGGCTGCGTGATCGTCACGTGCGCGCCCCGCGCGTCGAAGACGTCGACGAACGCGGCGGGACGCGCCTCGAGATATAGCAGCGACTCGCCGACCAGCCGGCGCTCGCGTCCGGCGATCGTGATCGCGGCCGCCGCGCCGCCGCAGCGTCACGGAACCGTCGCCGCGCGCGACGTCGCCGGCGCCGGCCGGCGCGAAGAAGGCCGCCGCGCCGAGGGCGGAATCGGCACGACCGTTCCGGCGTGCCGACGATCCGCGCCGTGTCGGGGCCGAGCAATCCGGAACCGAGACCCGCGCCCGCGACGACGGCGGCGCCGGCCATCGCGAGCAGCAGCCGCCTTCCGCGCGCGCCGTCACGTCCGCGCACGGCGTCGTTCGCGTACGCGACGAGCGCCGCGAGCGGGACCGCGAGCGCGAGCGCGTACTGCCACGTGTGGTAGAACGCGGTGTCGGGAACGGCGACCTGCGCGGCGACGAGCACGATCGCGACGGCGCCGATCGCGAGCGCGAAGACGCGCGAGCTCACCGTGCCGACAGCGCGGGCGCGACCGCCGCTCGCATCTGGTCCAGCGTCATCGCGCCGTCGATTCCTTTCACGACGCGTCCGTCGCGCGCGACGATGACGCTCGTCGGCAGCCCGATGCCCTGGTAGGCGCGGCCGTACTCCTGCGACTCGTCGACGAGGATCGGAAACGTCACGCCGTGTGCGCGCGCGTACGCGGACGCCTTTGCGGCGGACTCGCCCTGATCGCCCCCAGCACGTCGACGCGTCCCGCGTACGCGCGCGAGAAGCGCTGCAGCGCCGGCATCTCGGCCTCGCACGGCGGACACCACGTCGCCCAAAGGTTCATCAGCACGACGCGTCCGCGGTGACGCGCGAGTGAGTCCGTGCGGCCGTCGGTGCGGACGACGTCGAACGACTGCGCGGGCGCGCCGGCGAGCCCGCCCGGTCCGGCGCTCGTCGCGCGCCGGCGTCGGGCGCGTTGTAGCATGCCGTGAGCGTGAGGACCGACGCCGCGATCGCCGCCGCGCGAGCGATCACGGCGACGCGCTCGGGCGGCACCGCGCGGCCACGACGGGCGGCGCGCCGGGGAGCAGCTGGATGCGCCAGTTCGCTCCGACGCGCGCGCAGGTCGGCAAGCGCGGGTCGAATGCGCGCTCCGCATCGGCGTCGAACCGCGCGAGCACGACCGCCGTCGCAGGCGGGCGCGGCGCGGGCGGGCGGATCGGCGCGGGGACGAGCGAGAAGCGGTCTTGGCCAACGGCGCCGGCGTTGAGATAAATGGTCGGCTCGTACGGATCGACGTCGATCACCGCGCCGTTCCCGGCGATCGCGCGCACGTGCGCGGCCGCCAGCCGCTTCTCGTGCGCGTCCGCGCGCGACGCGGGAATGGCGCCCACGTCGAACGTCACTGTGCGCCACACGAAGAAGAGCGCGACGGCGCCGAACGCGACTCGCTGCACCCGCACGCCGTGCGCCGTGCCGAAAACCGCGAGCGCGTAGATCGACGCCGGCAGCAGCGGGATGAAGTAGTGCTCGTAGAAGTTGCCGAGCGCGAGCGCGCCGAACAGCGCGCAGCCCGTCCACACGAGCGCGAAGCGCTCGCGCTGATCGCGCGGACGGCGCACGACGGCGGCGACCGCGGCCAGCATCAGCCCCGCACCCGATCGCACCAGGCCCGCGAAGATCGGTGCCAGCACGCCGAAACGCCCTTCCGCCCGCGCACGTCCGCCGAAGCTCATGTTCGCATACGCCACCCAGCTGCGCGCGAGTTCGGCGATCGCGGGCAGGCCGAACACCGCGAGCATCGCCCCTACGTACACGATCAGCGTGCACGCGGCCGCGAGGATGAGCGTCACGCGCCCGCGCACGGAGCGCTCGCGGTCGAGCAGCGGCACGAGCAGCAGCAGCGAGGGGAGCCAGAACGTCGTCGCCAGCGCGATCGCGATCCCCGCCGCAAGCGTACCCCAGGCGGCCTCGAGCGCAAGCAGGTACGCGATCAGGATCAGCGGCAGCGCGAAGTTCTCCACGCTGTCGAGCTGCAGCGGCAGCACGCTGAGCAGCAGCGCGAGCGCCAGCGACGCCGGTGCCCAGGCCGCGACGCGGCTGCGCACGAGCAGTCGTGCGAAGAGCGCGATCGACGACGCCGCGACGGCGGCCTCGGCCAGCACGTGTACGCGGTAATACGAGCCGAACAGCGCCTGCAGCACCGCGTTTGCGAGGTAGATGCTCGGCAGCTTGTTGTCCCAGACGTCGAGATACAGCCGGCTGCCGTGGTCGATCGCACGGCCGTAGTACTCGAAGAGCGCAGCATCCGATGTCGGGATCTCGCCCTTCAGGAACGCGGCGCCGAACGGCACGGCGAGCGCGAGGGCGAAGATCAGCGCGGACGGTGTGCGTCGCATCGTCCGGATTCAGGGGCGTTGCGGGATGCGCTCAGAACGATCTCCGCGGCATGACGATCAGCGTTCGCACGGGGCGGCCTTCGCGGTGAACGGCGCCGTTCCGTTCGCGTGGCGCGAGCGGCGCGTGCGCGCCGGCGGTGCGGACGTCGCCGTGTACGAGGCGGGAGCGACGGACGCGGCGCCGGCCGCGCTGCTCCTGCACGGCCTCGGTCACTGGGCGGACGCGGCATGGAGGCCGCTCGTGCCGTACCTCGACGGCGCACGCCGCTACGTCGCATTCGATCTGCCCGGATTCGGCGCGAGCGACAAGCCCGACGTGCGGTACGACGCCGCATACTTCCGCAGCGTCGCGGCCGGCGTCGCGGACGCGCTGGGCATCGAGCGCTTCGCGGTCGTCGGACACTCGCTGGGCGGGTTCGTCGCCG
Organism: Vulcanimicrobiota bacterium; assembly: GCA_963771525.1. GTDB lineage: Bacteria > Vulcanimicrobiota > Vulcanimicrobiia > Vulcanimicrobiales > Vulcanimicrobiaceae > Vulcanimicrobium. The sequence goes on from CAVYTL010000005.1 coordinate 3,588, forward strand.
CCGACTTCGCGGCGACATCCGGCGAGCGCATCACGCACCTCGCGCTGATCGCGCCGGCCGGCTTCACGCGCGTGCCGCGTCACGTCGCGGCGTCCGTGCTCGCGCTCGCGCTCGGCCCGTGGTTCGTGCGGCGCACGCCCTCGCGCGGCTTCGTCCGGCGGATGGTCGAGCGCGCCGTCTTCGACCGCGCGGCGATCGACGCGAGCGTGCTGGACCGTGCGTACGCGCTCGCCGGAGACGACGGCGTACGCCGCGCGTTCGCGGGCGTCTACGCCGCCTCGACCGATCTCTTCACCGGCCGTCGCGCGCTGCACGCGCGGTTTGCACGCTACACCGGGCCCGTGCTCTGCGCGTGGGGCAGGCACGATCGCTATATCCCGGTGCGCGCGCTCGCCGCGGTGCGGCGCGTATACCCGCAGGCGACGGTGCTCGTGCTCGAACGCAGCGCGCACCTGCCCGCGGTCGAGGAGCCGCGCGCGCTCGCGTCCGCGCTCGACGCGTTCTTGCGCGCGTGAAGCGCGTATGCGCTCACCAGTCGCCCATGCGCTCTTCGTCGACCGAGCCTTCGAACACGATCGAACCCGGCGCCAGAACGGCCGACGCGACCGCGACGCCGTTGTAGCGCAAGTCTCGGCGCATCGCGTCGTCCGCGGAGCGCGCGGTCAGCGCGGCGAGACGCGCGAGCACGTCGGGCGCGCACAGCACGCGTTCCGGCGCGACGTTGTACAGCCGCCGAAAGCCGGCGAACGCGCGATCGAGATCGTCGTCGTCGAACGCCGCACGCAGCGTCACGGTCCAGCGCACGCGTTCCAGGGCGCCGCCCCTAGACGGCCGAACGGCAGGCGCGATGGCGGCTCGAATTCTGGACGGACGCGCGCTCGCGGCCGAGGTGCGCGCCGACGTCGACACGCGCGCGCAGGCGCTGCGACGGCGCGGCGTCGTCCCGTCGCTCGCGATCGCGATCGCAGGCGACGACCCGGCCAACCACGGCTACGCACGTACGATCGCAAGCGCCGGCGCGAAAGCCGGGATCGACGTGCGCGTGCATGCGCTGCGCGAGCAGGCAACGCAGTCCGAGGTTCGCACGCTGCTGCGCGCGCTCGGCGAGGACGCGAGCGTTCACGGCATCATCCTCCAACAGCCGCTCCCGGCGCACCTGTCCGTCCGCCGCATCGCGGACGCCGTACCGCGCGAGAAAGACGTCGACGGCACGAGCCCCGCGAGCCTCGGGCTGCTCGCGACCGCGTCGAGCACCGCGTTCGCTCCCGCGACGGCGCTCGCGTGCATGCTCGTCGTGGAACGAAGCGCGCGCGCAAGCCTGCGCGGCGTGCGCGCGTGCGTCGTCGGCCGCTCCACGGTCGTCGGTCTGCCGGTCGCGCTGCTGCTGATCGCGCGCGACGCGACGGTGACCGTCGTGCACCGCGGCACGCGCGAGCTCGCGCGGGAGACGCGCGCCGCTGAGCTGCTCGTCGTGGCCGTCGGACGCCCCGGCACGGTGACCGCCGACATGGTCGCGCCCGGCGCGACGGTGATCGACGTCGGAACGACGTACGTCGACGGCAAGGTCGCCGGCGACGTCGCGTTCGTCGAGGTCGCCAACATCGCGGGCGAGATCACTCCGGTTCCCGGCGGCGTCGGCCCGGTCACGACGGCGGCGCTGCTGCAGAATCTCGTCACTGCCGCGGAGCGGCTGTCAGTTCAGTGAGAAGTGCTTGCCGAAGAACTGCTCTTGGTGCTTGCGGAACCGGCCGCCCGGCGCGCCGCCGCGCACGACGGCTTCCTGCTTCTTCTTGCGCTCGATCAGCGAGCGCAGCTGCGGCAGCAGCCGGCGGAGGAAACCGAGCTCGGCCGCGAGGCGCGCTTCCGCCGTGCGCAGCTCGAGCAGTCGCTGCTTGAGCGCATCGGCGACCTGCAGCGCGTCGCCGACGACGTAGCTCGCGTCGACGGGGTCGGGCGGCACGTCCAGCGCGTCCGCGTTTCCGCTGAACGCGACGAGGAGCCGCGCGTACTCGCGGAACTCGCGCAGCACCCGGTGCGTCAAGTCGCTGGCTCGAGCGTCCGGATCCGGATCGTCGTCGTCGAGGAACTCGACCTCGGCGAGCAGGTAGGGCTCGCGGCTCACGATGCGCTCGATGCGGAAGCGGCGGCCGCCCGTCGTGCTGATGTAGTAGCGCCCGGCGGGCAGCGGCGTCACCTCGGAGATCTCGGCCGTCGTGCCGATCTCGTGCGGCGTCACGTCGGGATCGCCCGCCTCGCGGCCGTCGCGGATCAAGACGACGCCGAACGCCTCGTTGGCGTCGAGGCATTCGGCGATCATCCGGCGATAGCGCTCCTCGAAGACGTGCAGGTTCAACACCGCGCCCGGAAAGAGCACGGTGTTGAGCGGGAACAGCCGCAGCGTTCCCTGCATGAGAACTACGGAGTGCGCCCCGCCTTCGCCGAGTCGAGCCGCTGCTGCACGACGCCCCAGTCGACGTTGGCGAAGAACGCCTCGATGTACTTCGAGCGCTCCGCGGGCTTGTAGTCGAGCAGGAACGCGTGCTCCCACACGTCCATGACGAGCAGCGGAGCGAACCCGGCGACGTTGCCGTCCTCGTGCAGCGTGATCCAGTGGTTCGACACGCGCTGCGCGCGCGGATCGTAGTACGCGATCGCCCAGCCGACGCCGCGCATGCCGCCGACCGCGCTGAAGTCTTTCTTCCACGCCTCGAAGTCGCCATACACGCCGCCGAGCGCGTCTTGCACGCCGGACGCAGGCTGCGCTCCGGCGTTCTTGGTCATGTTGCCGAAGTAGTACTCGTGCAGCACCATGCCGTTGTACTCGAATCCGAGCCGGCGCGTGATCTCCGCGAAGTGCGGGTTCGCACCCGCGGCGTTCCCGCTCGAGATCTGCTCGGCGATCTGTTCGTTGAGCAGATTGGTGTTCTTGACGTAACCCTCGTACAGTCCGAAATGGACCTGAAGCGTGTTGTCCGAGATGCCTTGCAAGCCGGAAAGGTCGAACTTCTTCGGCGTGTACGATTGCTGGGCGAGCGTTGCCAACGGAAGCCTCCAATGGTGATCTGTCGTGGGGTGGACCCGACGCTTCGACGACGCGCGCCGCGACCCCACTCGGCCCGGCAGGTTCCCGCTTCCGGCGAGCGGCAAACCAGCGCATCGTGCGCGATCTCGCCTACCTGACGCGGGCCCATCGGGAGCCGCCGCCGCTGCTGCTCGAGCTCGAGCAGCACGGCCTGCGCGAAGGTATTCCGATCGTCGACCGCGCGTCCGGACGGTTTCTCTCGGTGCTCGTGCACTGCATGCAGGCGAACCGAGTGCTCGAGATCGGCACGGCCTACGGGTATTCGACGCTCTGGATGGCGCTGGCGCTGCCGCCCGCGGGCCGCATCTGGACGATCGATCCGAGCCGCGAGCGAACGAGCGTCGCGTCGGGATACTTCCGGCGCGCGGGCGTCGAGGAGCGCATCGAGATCATCAACCAGCCGGCGCTCGACGTGCTCGGGACGTTCCCGCAGCGCAACCTCGATATCGTGTTCATCGACGCGCTCAAAACGGAATACAGTGCGTACTTGGACGCGGTCGTTCCAATGCTCAAGCGGTCCGGCATCGTCGTCGCCGATAACCTGCTCTGGTCGGGACGCGCAGCCGCGGTTCCCAAGCGCGGCGACGATGCGGACACCGTCGCGATCCGCGCGTTCAACAAAGCGTTCCTCGCGCATCCCGAGCTCGACGCGACGATCCTTCCGATCGGCGACGGCATCGGCGTCGGCGCGCGCGTCGGCTAGCGCGGCCGCAATGGTCGTCGAGACGTTTCCGGTCGGCGCGCTCGCGTGCAACTGCACGATCGTGGGCGATGAGGCGTCGGGCGAAGCGATCGTGATCGACGGCGGCGACCAGAGCGAAGAGATAGCGCGGCGGCTCGGCGCGCGCGGACTGCGCCCACGCTATCTCGTGCACACGCACGCGCACATCGATCACATCGGCGCGCTCGCGGGACTGCGCGAGCACGTCGGGGGCGAGGGCTTGTTGCACCACGCCGACCTGCCGCTCTATTCGACGCTCGCCCGACAAGCGGCATGGCTCGGCATGGCGGTGCCGCCGCTTGCGCGCATCGACGGCGATCTGACCGACGGCGACGTGCTGCGCGCGGGCGCGATCGGGCTGCGGTGCCTGCACACGCCCGGCCACACGCCCGGATCGACGTCGTTCGCGCTCGACCATGACGGCGCGACGCTGCTCTTCACGGGCGACACGCTGTTTCGCGGCTCCGTCGGGCGGTGGGATCTCGGCGGCACGTCGCTCGAGGACATCGTCGCGTCGATCCGGCGCACGTTGCTCGTGCACGACGATGCGAGCGTGGTCGTTCCGGGGCACGGACCGGCCACGACGATCGGCACGGAGCGGCACGAGAACCCGTATCTGGCATAGCACCGCGCAGGGGAAGCGCGCCGAACACCCGTACGCCCGGAACGATGCACGTCAGACTCTTCGCCGCGGCCGCTGTGGCGTTGTCGCTTGGTTCGCTCGGGCTTGCCGGTTGTTCGACCAGTCCGGCCACGAGCGTGATCCACACGCCCGCTCTGCAGACGAACGGCGGCCGCGCGACCACGCGCAGCATGGTGCAAGCGTCGATCATGGCGACCGAGGAGTCGAACGGGCTCGCCGTGCCGGGCGGACTCACGCCGGCGTCGGCGATCCGCACGGTTCGCGCGCTCATCGGCCGGCGCGGCGTCAGCGCGGCCGGCAGCTCGACCGGCGCATGCACGAACGGCACGAAGCAGAGCTCGGTGACGAACGCCGACGGCTCGATCACGACGACGTCGGACCTGTACTACGACCCCGCGTGCGCGACGCTCGAGAACGAGGAGGGCATCACGCTCGCGCAGGCGGCGAACGGAGTGCAGAGCGCCTCGGGGACGCTGGTCACGTACAACCGCGCGGGAACCGTCACGAGCTCACACGTGCTCTCCCTCTCGGCGACCGTCAACTCGACCTCGGGCAACGAGACGATCACGCTGACCGACAACGCGGCGACCTCGATCGGCGGCTCGGCAATCGATTCGCTCGGCGTGACGTGCGTCGGCTTGCCGAGCGCCGTCGCGATGACGTGCAGCTCGGCGCACTACGGAACGACGAGCGGCACGACCACGGGCGAGAGCCTCAGCGACACCTCGGCGGCGGGAGCGAACGGCGCGCAGAACGCGACCTCGATCTCGGCGTCGTTCTTCCTCGGATCGCTGGGCATCGTTGACACGACCGGCACATGGTCGATCACGAACGCGACGGCGTACAACACCGCGACGGGCACGTTCAACTTCACCGCCGCCGGAAACACCGGCAACGGATCGCTGACCTTCAGCGACTCGCTCTATACGTACGCGGAGACGGGGACGCTGTCGTCGAGCGGGCTGTCGATGACGATCGTCGAGAACCCCAACACCGCGGTGACCACGACGACGGCCATCGCCACCGCGGCCGTCGACGCGGGCGGCAACGGCGCGATCACCTATACCGACGGCACCGTCGAGCCGATCTGGGGCGGGCTCGTCGGCGTCTGAGGCGGCTGCCCGGGACCTTCGTCCCGACGGGCGGATGACGTTCGATGCGAGAGGGACCCATCGCACGCGGGTAGGCAGTGCTCAACGGACCGCGGCTCTGAAGGGAACCAGTCGATGAACGTTCGCGCGCGCGCGCTTGTAAGTGGCCTTGCCTTGGCACTGAGCCTCGCCGCCTGCGGCGGTACGAACACCGTCGTCAGCGGAGGCGGAGGCGGCGGCGGAGGGCAGCAAGTGCCGCCCGGATCGCTGTCGGTCGCGCCGACCTCGCTCAGCTTCTCGGGGGCAGGTGCCGCGGCGCAGACGTTCACCGTCTCGAGCACGGTCCCGAACCTCCCGGCGCCGCAGTTCAACGCGTCCGGATGCTCGCCGGTGGCCACGATCGCCACGACCTCGACGACGCTGCCCGCAACGTACACGGTCACACCGACCGGGAACGGGTCGTGCTCGTTCACGTTCGACATCGGAAACGCGTCGGCGGCGCTGGGCGTGACCGTCGGCCCGTCGAACGGCAACACGATCAACGGCAGCACGCAGAACGTCAACCTCTTCGTCGGGGGCCCCTCCGGCACGGTCAGCGTATCCTCGAGCACCGGGACGTTCACGTACGACGCGACGCCGTGCAACGGCATCGCGACCGTGACGGCGCAAGGCAACGTCTCCGGGACGCAGACCTACTCGATCGCTCCGGTCGCCGGCGGGACGTGCCAGTTCATCATCACGAGCGGCGCGGCGAGCTTCGTCGTCGGGGTCGCGGTGACGGGCGCGGTGACCGGGCCGGGAGCGCTCACGGTGTCGCCGACGTCGATGACGTTCTCGAACTCCACGGCGTCCGCGCCGCAGCAGGGCACGCTCAGCTTCACCGGCTCCGTCGGTCAGGTCTCGATCAACGAAGGTGACTGCATCGGAAACACCGGCAAGCCGAAGCTCGCGTACCTGACGGTCAACGGGACGGCCCCCGGCGCGCCGATCTCGCTGCCGGCGTCGTTCACGGTGACGCTCTACGGCGGCGGTGCGACCGGCTCGTGCACGATCCAGTTCGTGCCGCAGAACGGGGCGAGCGCGTCGCTCGCGGTGACCGTCAATCCGTAAGCCGCTACCCTCCCGGCAGGATCTTCCCGTCGTCGTCCGCTCCGAGGAGGAGCGGACGGAGCAGCGGCAGCGCCGGGTCGCCGTACTGCAAGAGGTCGTGGTGGAAGCGCGCGAGGGTGTACGCGCTTCCCATCTTCTTCTCGTAGTCCGCGCGCAGCTTCAAAATCTCGAGCTTCCCGAGCGTGTAGTAGCCGTACGTGGCGTCCTGCGTGCCCCGCTTCGCCTCCGCGCGCGCGCTCGAGGGATCGAGGAACGCGCGCTGCTCGAAGAACGCGACCGCCTGCGGCACCGTCATGCCCTGCGTGTGCATCTTGACGCCGACGACGTAGCGCGCGTTCCGCCAGATCGCCTCGCGCAGCTGCATCAGCCGCACGCGCGGATCACCGTCGCCCCACCCTTCGTCGACCATCATCTGCTCGTCGTAGTGCGCCCAGCCCTCGACGAACGACGTCGCGGTCAGCAGCTTCTCGCATAGCGTCAGCGGCAGATGCCGGTCGATGGCGAAGTTGACGAAGTGTCCGGGATAGACTTCGTGCGCCGAGATGATCGGGCGCTCGAAGTCGTTGAACGCCTCGAGGTACGCCTCTTGGTCTTTCGGCGAGTCCTTCGGGTTCACGGGCGTGACGTTGTAGTACGCCTGCGACGCGACGCGCTCCAAGGGTCCGGGTGAGTCCATCGACGCCTCGGTCGTCGCGCGCAGGAACTCCGGCGTCGGCGTGACGCGGATGTTCGCGTCCGGCGGCAGGTCGATGATGCGGCGCGCGACGACGAACGCGCGCAGCTTGACGAGATCGGCCTGCGCCGCGCTCATGAGGTGCGCGGAGTCCGGGTGAATCTTATAGATGCGGTTCAGCACCTGCTGCGTCGTCGCGTGCGGGTCGATCCGCTTCGCCGTCGCGACCATCTCCGCGTGCGTGGCGTCGAGCGCCTTCTGACCGATCGCGAGATAGCGGTCGAGCGGGATGTCGATGCCCTCTTCGTACTTCAGCCGCGCACTGTAGTTCGCAGCGCCGATCGCGTACGTTCCGGCGGGATGCGCGATCCAGCGCGTGCGCAGGTACCGCGCGAACGCATTCGTCGCGGCGACCGCGGTCGTGGTCGCGCGCGCGAACCGCGCCCGGGTCGCGGCATCGCCGGTGCCCGCGAACGCGTGCGGGATGGTCTGCGCGAAGAGCACGACGCTGCCCGCCGCGTCCTCGGCCGCGATCGACGCGGTGTCCCTGTCGACCGCCGTCAGGTTCGCGCGCGCCTGTGCGAACAGCAGCGGCACCGCCTCCTCGCGCGCGATCGCGGCCCGCAGCCGGACGGGGGCCGGCGCGAAGTTGCGCTCGATCAGCAGGAACACGCCGCCGCTCGCGGTCTGCACGTAGCTGTCCGGCTGGTGCCGCCACTGCTGCATCGTCCCGTTCAGGAGCAGGTCGTCGCGCAGCGCGTTCTCGAGCATGCGCGCGTCGAGCGCGTCGCGCTTGGAGAGCGAGCGAACGTCGATCGCCGCGAGGCGCTCGAGGTAGCGGTTGTCGCGCGTGATCTGCGCGGCGTAGTCGCCTTCCTCGTACGAGCCGAGCCGAGCGTCGTAGGTGTGGACGCCCGCCTGTGTCGCGTAGACAGGATTGGCACGGAAGACGTCGCTGAAGTACGCCTGCGCGAGCGCGCGGAACGCGCCGTCGGCCCCGGCGGTGCGGGCGGGCGCCGCGCCGAGCAGCGCGAGAACAGAGACGGCGGCGAGAGCGCGGGACGTCATCCCCGCGGCTTGGCGCGCCGGAAGATCCCCGCCTCCTTGCCGCGGGGTCAGGCTTTTCACATGGTGCGGATGGTATAATCGCCGTCGCTCATTCGCTGAAGGAGGGTGCAGCTTGCTCCGCCACGCCACCGTCGTTATCGCGCTCGTCGCCGCCCTCGCCATGCCGGCGGCGGCCGCCGACTATGCGATCGACCCGAACCACACGCAGGCCACGTTCACGGTGACGCACCTCGCGATCTCACGCGTGAGCGGCAAGGTGCCGGTCACCTCGGGCATGGTCTCGCTCGGCGCGAACGGGGTGCCGTCATCGATCGCGGTCACGTTCAGCGCGAAGGACATCGACACGCAGAGCGCCGACCGCGACCGCGACCTGCGTTCGGCCGACTGGTTCGAGGTCGAGAAGTATCCGACGATGACGTTCGTCTCGAGGTCGATCACCGGGACGCCGCAGTCGTTCACCGTCGCCGGCGACCTGACGATGCACGGCATGACGAAGCCCGTGACGCTGACGGCGAAGGAGATCGGCCGCATGACGGACGTCCGGAATCGCGTCCACGTCGGCTACAACGCGACGACGACGCTCGATCGGCGCGACTGGGGAATGAACTGGGGCAAGACCACGCCTGGCGGCTCGCTGATCGCGGGCAACGACGTGACGATCGACGTCAACGTCGAGATCGTCGCGAAGTAGGACTCAGCCCGGCATCGCGCAGGTGCTGCTGATCCAGTAGTGCGCGCCGCGCGGATAGCCGGGCTCCGCGACCGGGATGTCGGTCTCGTAGTATTGCAGGCTCTCCAGCGTCGTGCGCGGGCCCTTCACGAGGCGGAAGCGTTCGCCGATCGTCGCGGACGGCGTGCGCGCGCGAATCGGCACGCCGCTGTCGTGCGGGAAGAGATACAGCGGCGCGCGGTCGCACACGACCGTCAGCGTTCTAGGCGACGGAGCGGCGGCAGGCGCGGCGGCGATCATCGCCAGCGCGGCGAGCGCGGCGAGTGCGCGGAAGAACGTCATCGACAACCTCCGAACGCGGTCAGTGCAGCTTGATCGTCAGCATGCCCGCGTCGTCGACCAGCTTCGGGCCTGCCTTCGCGTCCTCTTCGGTCGTGCCGTTGCCACGCTGCAGCGCGGCCGCGGCCGCGACGGTCGCGCGCGCCTCCTCGAGCATCGCATCGGTGATCGCGCCGGACGCGCGCTTCGCACGATAATCTTCGACGGCGGCCTGTAACGCCAGCCGCGAGCGCTCGGGATAATCTTTCTTCTTCTCGGGATAGCCGTCGAGCGCGGCCTCGATGTCGGCGTCGGTGATCGCGAGCGCTTCGTCGATGGTCTTGCCGCGAGCCAGCTCGACCAGCAGCGAGCACGTCGCCGTGCCGAACCCGCATCCCGTCGTGAAATACGAGACGTCGTCGATGACGTCGCCCGGCCCGACCTTCAGAAAGAACGTGTACAAGTCGCCGCACGAGTCGCTGAAGTACTCGCCGCTCGCGGTCGGGTTCTCCATCGTGCGAAATCCGGTGCGGTGCTCGACGAGCTGCTGAAACTTAGCGAAGTTCATGGTGGCGGAGCGGGCGCAGAAGCATGGTGCCTTTTCGATTAGGTTGTTGCGAGCTCGGACTGGGGGCCCCGCGCGAAGCGTGGGGGGCGCGCGGCCGGGGGCGGAGTGCCGTTCGACGTTATTTCGAATCGGCACTCATTGCCGCCGGTTGCAAGACTTTCGACCTGCTGCGCCTTACCGGGCGCGACGCGGTCGAGAATCGTGTGGATCGCGGAGCACGCCTCCGGATTTTCGGCGACGACGGTCGCGTACGGGCACGAGTGCTCGTGGAGGACGAGCGTGCCGTCGCCGGTCTTCTGCAGCTCGGCGGTGACGCCGGCCGACTTCAGCGAGGCGACCAAGTGCTCGAGCCGTTCCTCGGCGGGATGCTCGGCGGTGACGGAGCCGATGCGCTCGGCCGACCGAACGCCGATGCGCTCGAAGACGGCCTTGACCGCCTCGTCGCCGCCCGCGCTGCGAATCTCGCGCAGCACCGCGTTCAGCATCTTGTCGTAACGCTGTGGGAAGTAGCGCGCCGCGTCCGGCGTGAGCGAGTATTCGACCGTCGGCTTCGTGCGGCCGCGCCGCACGCTGCGGCCGGTCACCATGCCGTCGCGCTCGAGGATGACGAGCTGCTGACGGATCGCATTCGGCGAGAGACCGAACTGCTCGGCGAGGTCGACCGCGGACGCGGACCGCAGCCGGCGCAGGGCGCCGACGATCCTCCCGCGGGTCGACTCGAAGAAGCGATCGTGCATGCACGCCGAGGGTACCATGGAACCCCGGAGATAGTCCAGAGTTTCCTTGACTTTCTCATCCTGCCGCTCTACGATACCGTGGCATGTCTGAGCAGCGCGGCCTGGTCGCGCGCGACCTTCGCGTCCGCGTCGAGAACAACGAGATCCTCAAGGGGATCGATCTGACCGTCGAGGCGGGGCGCGTCCACGCGCTGATGGGTCCGAACGGAAGCGGCAAGTCGACGCTCGCGTTCGCCCTCGCGGGGCACCCGGGATACGAGGTGACCGGCGGCTCGGCGACACTCGATGGCGCCGATTTGCTCGCGCTCCCGCCGGACAAGCGCGCGAAGGCCGGACTGTTCCTCTCGTTCCAGTATCCGGCCGCGATCCCGGGCGTCTCGGTCGCGAACTTCCTGCGCACGGCGCGGCAGTCGGTGCGCCCCGACGACCTCACGCCGGCGAAGTTCCGCAAGCTCGTGTTCGACCGCCTCGACACGCTGGACATGGATCCGGCGTTCCTCGGGCGCTACGTCAACGACGGCTTCTCCGGCGGCGAGAAAAAGCGGCTCGAGATGCTGCAGCTCGCGATCCTTGCGCCGAAGTACGCGATCCTCGACGAGACCGACTCGGGCCTCGACGTCGACGCGCTGCAGTCCGTCGGCAAGAGCGTGCAGGCGCTGCGCGCGAGCGACGAAGGCAGCGGCATCGGGTTCCTCGTCATCACGCACTATCCGCGTATCCTGCGTCACGTGCCGGCCGACGTCGTCCACGTCATGATCGACGGCCGCATCGTGAAGACCGGCGGCCCGGAGCTCGCCGAGGAAATCGAGCGCGACGGCTACGACGCGCTCCGCGATGCCGCGACGAGCTCGGCAAACGCGGCCCAGGCTGAGGCCGCAGCGGCTCGTGCCTAGCGGCGTCGGCGAAGCGCTCGAAGCGCGCGACTTCGAGCCGACGCGCGAGACGCTCGACCAAGTCCTCCGCATCCTCTCGGCGCAGGAAGACGGCGTCGCGGTCGATGCCGCGCTGCGGCGCGAGGCGCTCGCGCGCTACGAGGCGCTGCCGGCTCCGGGCGCGCGGCCGCATCGCGGATGGCGCTACGACTACGGCGCGCTCGCGTTCTCCGAACTGCGCTGGACGACCGGCAGCCTCGCGCTCGCGACGATGCCGGTGCGCACGGCAAGCTTCCCGGCCGGCGCGGTCGGCGAAGGCCCCGTCGACCGTCCGGCGCTCGAAACCGAGAGCGCGGGCGGCATCGCGTTCGCCGGCGCATTGCGCATCGATGGGCGTTCGGCGGCCGACCCGCGGATCGTCGTCGCGCCGCTGACCGCACGCACGCGCGCAGAGTTCGCGCTCGACGCGAGGCTGCACGCGATCGTCGACTGGCGGGCCGACAAGTTCGCGGCGCTCGCGACGGCGTTCGAGAACTGCGGCGTCTACGTGCACGTGCCGGAGGGTGTGCAGCTCGACGCGCCCGTGCAGATCATGTTCGCGAGCGCGGCCGGCGACGAGGCGGTGTTCCCGCATATCTTCGTCTCGCTCGGTCGCGGCGCGCGGGCGACCGTGCTCGAGCGGCACGTGGGCGGCGGCGATCCCTTCACCTGCGGCATCGTCGAGGTCGACGCGGGCGAAGGCGCCCAGCTGGACTACGCCGTCGTGCAGCAGGCCGGTGAGGCCGCGCGCATCTTCTTCTCGCGCAACGCGCGGTGCGGACGCGACTCGGTCGTGCGCTGGCATCTCGCCGAGCTCGGCGGCGCGCTTGCGCGCACGGTGCTCGGCGCGACGCTCGGTGAGCCCGGCGCGCGCAGCGAGACGTCGGCGCTGTTCTTCAACACGGGGATGCAGCACGTCGACCTGACGTCCGGCGCGGAGCACGCGGTCGGACCGACGACCTCGGACACCGTCGTACGCAGCGCGGCGACGGATCGCGGCCAAGGACGCTACGTCGGGAACATCGTCATCCGGCCGAAAGCGCACGGCAGCGACGCGTCGCTCCGCGACGACGCGCTCATCCTCGGCAAGCACGCGCACGTGGACTCGATTCCGGCGCTCGAGATCGCCGCGAACGACGTGCGCGCGTTTCACGGCGCGACCGTCGGGTCGCTCGACGAAGACGCGCTGTTCTACGCGGGTAGCCGCGGCATCGCGCGCGGGCAGGCGCTGCGCCTGATCACCCTCGGCTTCTTCGAGCCGGTCGTGGCGCGCTTCCCGAGCGAAGCGCTGCGCGACGAGGTTCGCACGGCGCTCGACCACAAGATCGACGCGGCCACCGAGATCGACGGTTAGATGCTGGCCCAGGCCGATCCCAAGCAGGCGCGCATCGTCGCCGACTTTCCGATCCTCGCGAAGGCGACGTCGCGCGGCAAGCGCCTCGTGTACCTCGACTCGGCCGCGTCGTCGCAGAAGCCGCGCGCCGTGATCGACACCCTCGTGCACTACTATGAGAACGACAACGCGAACATCCACCGCGGCGTCTACGAGCTCGCGGCGCGCGCGACGGAGCAGTTCGAGGAGGCGCGGGCGAAGGTCGCGCGCTTCGTGCACGCCGCGCACACCGCCGAGATCATCTGGACCCGCAACGCGACCGAGGCGATCAACCTCGTCTCGTTCTCGTGGGGGCTCGGGAACCTCCGGCGCGGCGACGCGATCCTCACCACGCAGCTCGAGCACCACTCGAACCTCGTCCCCTGGCAGCTGCTGGCCGCGAAGACCGGCGCCGCGCTGCGCTTCATCCCGGCCGACGCGAACGGCGAGCTCGTGCTCGACGATCTCGACGACCTGCTCGACGGCGTGAAGCTCGTCGCGATGACGCACGTCTCGAACACGATCGGATCGATCGCGCCGCTCGAACGCATCGTGCCGCGCGCGCACGCCGCCGGTGCTCTCGTGCTCGTCGACGCGGCGCAATCGGTGCCGCACATGCCGATCGACGTGCAGGCGCTCGACGTCGACTTCCTCGCGGCGAGCGGCCACAAGATGTGCGGTCCGACCGGGATCGGCTTCCTCTACGGCAAGCGCGAGCTGCTCGAGGCGATGCCGCCGTTCCTGACCGGCGGCGACATGATCAAGCGCGTCTCGTACGAGACCACGTCGTTCAACGAGCTGCCGTGGAAGTTCGAGGCGGGCACCTCGAACATCGCCGGCGCCATCGGTCTGGGTGCCGCCGTCGACTATCTCGAGGGCGTCGGCATGGAGTGGGTCCGCGCGCACGAGGTACGCGTCACCGCGTACGCGCTCGAGCGCCTGCGCCCGCTCGCCGCGCGCGGCCTCGCGATCTACGGCCCGCCGAACGCCGCCGACCGCGCCGGCGTGATCTCGTTCAACCTCGGCGACATCCACGCGCACGACCTCGCTTCGATCCTCGACGTCGAGGGCGTCTGCGTGCGCGCCGGCCACCACTGCACGATGCCGCTGATGGAAAAGATGGGCTGGCCCGCGACCGCGCGCGCTTCGTTCTACGTGTACAACACGGAGGACGACGTCGACGCTCTCATCGCTGCGCTCGAAAAAGCCGCAAGCGTGTTCAAACTGTCATGACATCGGCGCTTGCCCGAGGTCACGGCGATGGAGACGGACCGAGCGCAGCAGCGTCGAGCGCATACCGGAACGTCGTTGCGAGGTCGGCTCGGGGGCCCCACGCAAAGCGTGGGGGGCGCGGAGCCTAGGGCGCAGCGCCTACAAAATGGACGACTTTTATAAAGAGTACATCCTCGACCACTACCGGAACCCGCGCAACTTCGGGCACCTCGATCGCGCGGACGCGACGGCCGAGGATTTGAATCCCCTCTGCGGCGACACGATCCGCATGGAGCTCGCGCTCGGCGAGGACGGCCGCGTCGAGAACGTCAAGTTCAGCGGGCGCGGCTGCGCGATCTCGCAGGCGTCCGCGTCGATGCTGACCGAGTCGATCAAGGGCATGAAGCTCGAGGAGGTCGCGAAGCTGCCGCAAGCGGCGGTGCTCGAGAACGTGGGCATCGGCATCAGCCCGACGCGCATGAAGTGCGCGATGCTCGGGCTGAAGGTGCTCAAGAGCGCGGCGCTGGGTGAGATCGCGTCCTGGCCCGACGCCGAGTCCTGACTCTCAGCGCGTGATCGCCGAGGTCGCGCTTCGCTTCGCGCTCGCGATCGCGTGCGATGCGCTGGCGTTCATCGTCTGGGACATCGGGACGCGCCCGCCGTACCAGCTCGCGAGCGATCTCGCGCGCGGCGCGCGGTACCCGGGCGTGCTCGTGCGCGGAATCCTGCGCCTGCTCGCCGGTTGTGCGCTCCTGGTCGCCGGCTTCGTCGTCGCGCGGCCGGGCTTCTCGACGGTGCGCTCGTTCATGCTGATCCAGACCGGCATGCTGATCGCGGCGCTGATCGTCGAGAGCCTGATCGGCACCGACGTGCGCGCGCGCGTCCGGCGCGCCGTGCCGCGGCCCTAGGCCCTCACGCCAGCTTGCCGGAGCTTTTCTCGAGCAGCGCCCACGCCTGCGCGCCGAACTTGTCGCGCCACTTCGTGTAGAATCCCGACGCCGTCAGTTTCGTGCGGAAGCCGCTCGTGTCGGCGTGCACGATCGTCATGCCGCGCCGCGCCAGTTTCTCCGAGAGCGAGTCGTTGCGCAGCGCGGTGTCGCGGCGCTGCAGCACCGCGTACTTCGTCAGGTTGCGCTCGACGATCGCCTGCACGTCGCGCGGCAGCGCGTTCCACGCCTCCTGGTTGCCGAGGAAGTGGAACGCCGACCACATGTGGTTGGTCACGCTGATGTACTTCTGCACCTCGTACAAGCGCCCGACGTCGATGATCGCGTACGGGTTCTCTTGGCCGTCGAACACGTGCGTCTGCAGCGCGGTGTAGAGCTCGCTGAAGTTCAGCGGCGCGGGTGCGGCGCCGAGCGACTTGAACAGGTCGACCCACAGCTCGCCCGCCGGCGTGCGGATCTTGAAGCCCGCCAGGTCGCCGACGTTGCGGATCGGTTTCGCGGACGACGTGACCTGCCGCATGCCGTTCTCCCACATCCGGGGATGCACGTACAAGCCGGCCGAGCGGATCGCGCCGCGCACGTAGTCGCCGAGGGCGCCGTCCATCGCGCGAAACGCGTCGTTCGAGTCCTTGAACGCGAACCCCACCCCCTGGATCGCGGCGACCGGCACGACGGCCTGCAAGATGCCGCCGTCGAGCGTGAAGAACTGCAGCGCGCCCGAGCGGAGCTGCTGCAGCGCCTGCGTGTCGCCGCCGAGCTGGTTGTTCGGGAAGATCTGCACGTCGAGCCGGCCGTGGGTCTCCTTCGAGACGGCGTTCCAGCACTCGCGCATGCGCACGTTCAGCGGGTGGTCGAGGGAAACGTTGCTCGCGTACTTGTACGTCCACTGCGCCGCGCTCGCGCGAGCGCGGACGAACGCGATCGACGCCAGCACCGCCGCGCCGCCCGCGCCGAAGCGGCGGCGCGAGATCGCGCGTCCGCGCCCGCTTCGGGTTTCGCTACCGTGGGTCATTGCAGCATCCTCCGTTGCGGCGTGTTCGCGTTCAATCGAGCATGAGCCCGCCGTCGACCGTGAGCGTCTCGCCCGCGACGTACGACGCGCGCGGGGAGAGAAGCCACACGATCGCTTCGGCGATCTCGGACGCTTCCGCCGAGCGCCCGAGCAGCGTCATGCCTTCGACGCGTTCACGCTGTCCCGGGTTGGCGAACGGCCGGTCGAGCATCGGCGTGAGCGTCGGTCCCGGAGCGACGCAGTTGACGGTGATGCCCTGCGGCGCGAGCGCGCGCGCCGCGCTGCGCGAGAGTGCCAGCACCGCGCCTTTGCTCGCGGCGTACGCGGCCGTGCCGGAAAGGCCGCCGCCGCGTTTTCCCGCGACACTGGCAACGGTGACGATGCGCCCGCCGCTGCGCATGCGCTTCGCCGCCTCGCGCACGCACAGGAACGTTCCGATGACGTTGACCTCGTGCACGCGACGGAACGTCGCTGCGTCCAGCTCGAGGAACGGCGTCGTGTCGGCGATCCCGGCCGGCGTCGCGAGCGCGTCGAGCGTGCCGCCGAGCGCGTCGACCGCCGCATCGAACATCGCGGCAACCGAGGCTTCGTCCGCGACGTTCACCTCGAACGCGACGCCGTCGATGTGGTGCGCGACGGCGTCCGCACCGGCCTTGTCGCGATCCGCGACCGCGACGCGATAACCGTCACGGCACAGCAGCTCGCACACGGCGCGTCCGATCCCCGACGCGCCGCCGGTGACGATCGCCGTCGGCTGATGCTCGCCAAACCATTCCATTTTAAAGGCGCTTCGCCCCGGGCTCCGCGCCCCCCGCGCTTTGCGTGGGGCCCCCGGGCCGACCTCGCAACGACCGGACCGCACGAGGACGATGCTGCTGCGCTCGGTCCATCGCCAATGCTCGTGACCGCAGATCATCGCATTTCTGCATGGCTACAGAAACACTCCGGGGTGCTCGAGGGCGCGTATGACTTCGGCGAGGAAGCGCGCGGCGGGGGCGCCGTCGATGAAGCGGTGGTCGAACGCGAGCACGCACGTCAGCATCCACGCGGGGCGAACGGCGCCGTCGATCACCGCGGCGCGCTGCGTCGCGGCGCCGACGCCGAGGATCGCCGTCTGCGGCGGGTCGGGCAGCGGGGCGACGCGCTCGATTCCCTGCGGCCCGACGTTGGAGATCGAGAACGACGCGCCCCCGATGTCCGCGGCCGTCAGCGCGCCCTCGCGCGCGAGCGCCGACAGGCGGACGATCTCGGACTGCACGTCCGCGAGCGCACGCGCGTCCGCGTTGCGCACGACCGGCACGATCAAGCCGTGCGCCGTATCGGCCGCGATGCCGATGTCGATGCGCTCGAACGGCGTGCCCGTCGTCGCGTCGGTGCGGATCGCGGGATGCGCGCGCAGCAGCCGCGCGACCGCGTACACGGCGAACGCCGTCCAGCCGAAGTCGCCGCAGCGCTCGATCAGCGCGCGCACCGCGTCGACGCGCGCGACGTGCTCGACCTGCGGGATCGGCAGCACGCCGACGTCCGTCATCTTCCGGTAGATCGCGCGCCGCTCCGCCGGCACGCGGCCCGCCCTGTCATCCTGAGCTTGTCGAAGGGCGGGAACGTCGGCGAGCGTGATGCGGCCGCGCGGACCGGTGCCGCGCAGGCCCTCGAGCGGGACGCCGCGTTCGCGCGCCAGCCGCCGGGCGGCGGGCGAGGCAAGTATCCGCGCCGTCGAGCTTGCGACGATCGGCGCGACGCCGTTGCCCGCCGCGGAGATGCGCGGCGCTTCCACGACATGCGGTGCCGCGTCGACGACGTCCGGCGCGGTGCTGACCGGCATGCCGTGCGCCGCGCGGCGCGGTGCGCTCGCCGCGGGCGCGGGCGCGTCGCCGTCCGCGGACAGCGCGATCGTGCCGATCACGGCGCCGCACGCGAACTCATCGCCGTCGTTGCCGAGCAGCTCCGCGAGCGTTCCGGTCGCCGGCGCCTCGACCTCGTAGCTGATCTTGTCGGTCGAGACCTCGAGCAGCGGCTCGCCTTCGCGCACGGCGTCGCCGGCCTGCTTGATCCAGCGCGCGATCGTGCCGCTCGCCATCGTGAGGCCGAGCTTCGGCATCACCACATCGACCGGCATCGGGTTAGAGCTCCCGGCGGACGAGACGGCGCGCGGCGTCGGCGATCATCGGCGCCTTCGGGTACATCGCTTCCTGCAGCGCGGGCGCGAACGGTACTGGCACGTGCGCCGCGCCGAGCCGCACCACCGGCGCGTCGAGATCGTCGAAGCAGTGCTCGCCGATCCACGCCGCGATCTCCGCGCCCGCGCCGCCGACGCGTACCGCCTCGTGTGCGACGATCACCCGGTGGGTCCGCGCGACGGCGTCCACAATCGCATCGTAGTCGAGCGGCCACACGGTGCGAAGGTTGATCACCGTCGCATCGATGCCGTCCGCCTCCAGCGCACCTGCCGCCTCCATCGCGCGGCCCACCGTGATGCCGTACGTAACGATCGCGACGTCGCGACCGTCACGCATGCTCTTCGCCTTGCCGATCGGGACGACGAAGTCGTCGTCGTCGGGCACCGCGCCCTTCTGCGGAAAGAGCGCCTTGTGCTCGAAGTACAGCGTCGGGTTGTCGCTGCGGATCGCGGCCTTGAGC
>CAVYTL010000006.1:0-20331 GCA_963771525.1 Vulcanimicrobiota bacterium
GACGAAGCAGAGGCCGAGCAGGTTCAGCGTGCCCGGCGCGTTGAGTGCGTCGCCAAAGACTCCCGGGAGCGTGATGCCGATCGACGGCAGCGCCGCGATCAGCACGCACGCGAGGACGGCGATCGCGAGCGTGCGCCGCCGCCGCGTCACGTCGACGCTCCGGCGAAGCCGCCGGGCCGCACGAGCAGCACGACCGCGAGCAGCAGCACCACGGAGAAGTCGCCGACGCCCGTCGCGCCGTAGTAGTTCAAGAACTGCTGCAGCTCGCCGACCACGATCGCCGCGACCGCCGATCCCGTGACGGAGCCCAGGCCGCCGATGATCACGACGATGAACGCGAAGATCAGCATCGACGTGCCGCGTCCGGGGTCGATCGTGCCGTAGTACGTGCCGGCCAGCATGCCGGCGAGGCCGGCCGCCATGCCGCCGATCGCGAACACGAGCGTGAACGCGCGGTGCACGTCGATGCCGAGCGCCTGCACCATCGCGCGGTTCTCGACGCCGGCGCGGACGATCAGGCCGAAGCGCGTGCGCCGCAAGAAGAAGAGCAGCAGCAGAAACACGATCAGCGCGCACGCAATCACGAACGGTCGCGTGTTCGGAATGTTCGTGCCGCCGATCGCGATCGTGTTCGTCATCCAGGCGGGCAGATCGAGCTTCTGCGGGTCGCTGCCGAAGCCGCCTTGCACGAGGGCGATCGCGGCGAGCGCGAGACCGACGGTTACCAGCACCTGGCCGACGTGCCGGGCGTAGAGCGGACGGATCAGCACGACCTCTGTCAGCGCCGCGAACACGCCGCCGACGACGATCGCGACGATGACCGCAAGAACCCACTGCGTGCCGGAGGAGGCGTTCGGGATGGCGCGCGCGGCGCTCCATCCCGCATACGCGGCGACCGTGAAGAACGCGCCGTGTGCGAAGTTCAGTACGCGCATGAGGCCCCAGATCAGAGAGAGCCCGGCCGCGATGAGAAAGTACAGGGCGCCCAAACCGAGACCGGTGATCAGCAGCAGCGCGATCGTCGACACGTCAGTGCGGTCCGGCGGCCGCGAGCCCGAGGTGCCGGCGCGCGAGCGCCGGGTCGCCGATCAGCTGATCGACGTCGCCGGTGAACGACATGCGCCCCTGATCGAGCACGACGACGTCGCGCACGAGCGCGTGCGCGACGCTGAGGTTCTGCTCGACGAGCAGGATCGTCGTCGCCTCGGCCGCGCGCCGCAGCGCGTCGACGACGTGCCGCACGACGAGCGGCGCGAGGCCCTTCGTCGGCTCGTCGACCAGCAGGATGCGGTTGTCCGCGTTCAGGAGCGCGCGCGCGAGCGCGACCATCTGCTGCTGACCGCCGGACAACGTGCCGGCCTTTTGCGCCGCGCGCTGCGCGAGCTCGGGAAACAGGTCGTACACGAGGTCGTAGCGCAGCGTCGCGCCGGCGCGCTCTGCAAGGCGCAGGTTCTCCTCGACGGTCAGTCCCGCGAACACGTCGCGGTCTTCCGGCACATACGCCACGCCGCGGCCGACGATCTCGTGCGTCGGCAGACGCGTCGTCTCGTCGCCTGAAAGGCGCACGCTGCCCGTGCGCGGGACGAGGCCGAGGATGCCGCGCAGCGTCGTCGTCTTGCCGACGCCGTTCCGCCCGAGCAGCCCCGTGATGCCGCCGCGCCGCACGGCGAACGAGACGCCCTGCAAGATGTGCGCCTCGCCGATCGAGACGTTGAGGTTGCGCACGTCGAGCAGCGCGGCGTCGACGTTCACAGCGGATCTCCGAGATACGCTGACTGCACGGTCTCGTTCGCGATGATGCGTTCGGGCGTGTCGATCGCGAGCAGCGAGCCGTGGTGCATGACCGCCATGCGGTCCGCCAGGTCCATGACGAGGTCCATGCGGTGCTCGACCATCAGCACGGTCTTGCCGTGATCGCGGTGGATCCCGCGGATCACGTCCATCATCTCCGGCACGTCCTCGACCGCGATGCCGGCCGTCGGCTCGTCGAGAAGCACGACGTGCGGATCGCCGCACAGCAGCAGCGCGAGGTCGAGCTTGCGCTTCTCGCCGTGCGAGAGCGACGCTGCTTTGACCGAAGCGCGCGCGTCCAGGCCGACGGCGCCGAGCGCGTCGTGCGCGCGGGCGAGCGCGTCGCGCTGCTCGTCCGCGAGCACCCACAGCCGGCTCGATCCGCCGAGGTGCGCCTGCGCGGCGAGCCGCGCGTTCTCGAGCGTCGTCAGCTCCGCGAAGATCGTCGAGGTCTGAAACGTCCGGCCGAGACCGAGGCGTGCGCGCGCATAGGGCGGCGCGTTCGTGACGTCGCTGCCGCGCAGCGTGACGCGTCCCGATGTCGGCTTCGCCACGCCGGAGAGCAGGTTGAACAGCGTCGTCTTGCCGGCGCCGTTCGGGCCGATGATGACGAGGAACTCGCCCTCGGCGACGTCGAGGGACACGTCATCGACGATCACCGCGCCGCGGATCCGTAGACCCAATCCCGCGGTCGACATCACCGCGGCGCGTGCCGTCTCGGTCACGCCGCTACTTGAACGGCTTCACCGGCGGCGAGACTGCCTGGAAGGGGATCGTGCGCAGCAGGCGCGGCTCCAGAGCGGAACTCTTGCCTTCGAGCTTTGCGACGAACATCGGCTGCAGCATCGCGTGGTCGGCCGCACGGATCGTCTGGTGTCCCTTGGGTGCATCGAACGACCAGCCCTCGAGCGCGGAGATCATCTTGCCGACGTCCTCGCCGTCGGCCTTCTCGATCGCGTGCACGATCATCTCCGCGGCGACGAAACCGTCGGGATCGAAGATGTCGGGCAGCTTCCCGGACTTCTTCGTCGCCGCGGTCAGCGCGTCGTTGACCTTGTTCTTCGGCGCCTGGTAGAAGTAGTGCGACAGGAACGTGAGCTTCGTCGCCGCCGCGCCCATCGTCTCGTACGACGAGCGCTGGTCGAGCCCGGTCACGACGCGCACCGACGCGAAGATGTTCGCGTCGTCGAGCGCCTTCCACATCGCGGGCGCCGTCGCGCCGGCCCACGCGATGAACAGCAGGTCGGGTTTTCCGTCCTTGATCTTCTGCGCGAACGGCGCGAAGTCGTTCGCCGTCAGCGGTGCGAGCACGCTGGTCACCTCGCCGTCGGAGCCGCCCAGCACGGCGCGCACCGCGCCCACGTTGGCCTGGCCGAACGCGGAGTCTTGCGCGAACACGACGACCTTCTTGCCGCGCACGTTCGAGCCGATGATCGTGCCGGCGGTCAGCACGTCCTGGTACGTCTGGCGCCCCGAGCGGAACGTGTTGCGGTTCAAGCCGGTGATCGCGTCGCTCGCGGCGGCGCCCGAGATGAACAGCACGTTGTTCTGCGCCGCAAGCGGGCCCATCTGCAGTGCGACGCCGGAGGCCGTTGAGCCGGCGAGGATCTTGTATCCCTGCCCGATGAGCTCTTTGCCGGCCGCCACGGCCTTGGAAGCATCGCCGGCGTCGTCACGCTCGGTGACGTTGATCTTGTGCCCGGCGGCGACGCCCGTGCCGTGTGTCGCGTAGTCGAGCCCGGCGGCGAAGCCTTCCGCATACTGCGCGCCGTAGCTCGCGAGCAGCCCCGTCTTCGAATAGATGAGGCCGACGTTGACCGGCGATTTCGCCGGCCCAGCGGCCTGCGCGGGCGCGCTGCCGCCGAGCGCGACGAGCTCGGCGACCAGCGCCGTCGTGGCGAGCGCCGCGAGCAGCTGACGTATTCTCAAGCCTGTTCTCCCATACGAAGTCCCGGCCTCGAACAACGCCGAGGCCCGCACGCGGTCGTTACACCCGAACGGCGGCAATCTCTTGCTCGCCGTCCGGGCGCGGCGGGCCGATTAGCCTTTTTGCTGCTTCACCGGCATCTCGCGGCGATTTAGCACGAGAATCCGGTCCGCATGGCGCAGGCCGAGCAGCTTCTGGTCGTAGTAGACCTTGACGAGCTGCCCCGAATGGAGCGCCTTCATCTGATACGTCGACTTGCCGTCGCTCGAGAAGACGTGATCGAAGTGCGGCACGAGCGCGAAGCTGAGCTCCTTGCCCGTCTTGTCGTCCTTGACTTTGATGTTGGTGTCGGAGATGTGCACGAGGGTGCCCTCGACCCACGCGGAGCCGACCTTTGCGGCGTCGGCGGGCGGCGGTGCGCCGAACATCATCGTGCTGAGGGGCAGCGCCATCAGGCCGGCTGCCATGAGAAGAGTACGCATGCCCGCCTGATACCCCTCAAGCCGCCCGTTGGCGGCCGGGCGCACGCTTGCGGCGCGGCGCGCGCTTCGCGCGCTCGGCTCGCAGCGACTTCGCCAGGGCATCGGTGATGGGCGCGTTGTCCGACTCGATGATGCGCTCGACCAGCGCGAGCACCGCGTGCTCGTGCGAATCGAGCGCGTGCGGTGGGGCTCGCTTCACGGCCTTCTCCACCAGCTGCAGGGCGCCGTTCGCGACGAAGTGGTTCACCACGCCCGGATAGACGTACGATTTCTTGCACACGGTGGGCGTGTTGCCGAGATGAGCGGCGACGCTCTTGATCGCCTCCGCGACGAACCGCTTGCGTTCCGTCTGGCTCTGCTCCGCGGCGTCGATCGCGGCGAGCTCGAGCGCGCACATCATCGTGGCCTCCCACGTGCGGAAATCCTTCGCGGTGAAGTCGCCGCCGCTCACCGCGCGCACGTAGTCGTTGACGTCGTCGGAGTGCACCGCGTGCGGCGTGCCGTCGTCGTCGACGTACTCGAAGAGCTGCTGTCCGGGCAGGTCCTGGCTGCGCTTGATGATGCGCGCGATGCGCGCGTCGCGCACCTCGACCTGGTGCTCCTTGCCGCTCTTGCCGCGGAAGTGGAAGCGCACCCGGGAGCCCTTCACGTCGACGTGCTCCTCGCGCAGCGTCGTCAGCCCGTAGGAGTCGTTGTCGCGCGCGTACTCCTCGTTGCCGACGCGGATCGCGGTGCGCTCCATCAGCGACACGATCGTCGCCAGCACTTTCTCGCGCGGCATCCCGGGCAGCCCGATGTCGCGCACGACGGCTTCCCGGATCGCCGGAAGTGCCTTGCCGAACTCGACCATCCGGTCGAACTTGTTCTCGTCGCGTACCGCACGCCAGCGCTTGTGATACCGGTACTGCTTGCGGCCGCGCGCATCGCGTCCCGTCGCCTGCAGGTGTCCGTTCGCGATCGGACAGATCCACACGTCGGCATAGGCGGGCGGAATCGCGAGCGCTTTGATGCGCGCGATCTCGGCTTTGTCGGTGATGTTCTTGCCGTCGGGTGCGATGAAGGTGAAGCTCTTCCCCCGCTTGACCCGCCGGATTCCCGGCACGGCATCCGTGGTGTAGCGCAGTCCCGCGGCCTTCGCGGCCTGCGGCGCTTCCGTCGCGATCATCGACCGCGTTCTACCCCGCGCACGGGCGAAGCAGCCGTCGAAGCGGTTGACAGGGGCGACTCCGGTCGGGGAGAATACGCGGGTTCGCCGCTCGGATGGTCGTGGGCGCGTAGCTCAGTGGGAGAGCATCCGCTTCACACGCGGGGGGTCGTTGGTTCAATCCCAACCGTGCCCACCATCCGGAGATGGCGCTGTAGCTCAGTTGGTTTAGAGCGCCGCCCTGTCACGGCGGAGGTCGAGGGTTCGAGCCCCTTCAGCGTCGCCAGTAGGAAGAGTCCGGAGCGCTGGCTCCGGGCTCTTTCGCGTTTGTGCTACCATCGCGCCATGGTCGACATTCGCAACGTCTGCTTGGCGGTCGCGCTCGCGGCTTTCGCGCCGCTGCCGGCCGCCGCTCAACAGGAGGTCGTTCCGCCCGCCGGCGTTACGCCGGTCCGCGTGGTACAAGCGGGCGGCGCGCAAGTCTACGCGTGCCGGATGCAAGCCGACGGAACGTACGCGTGGGCGCTGGTCGGCCCGAAGGCCGTCCTCGTCAACGCCGACGGAAGCGACTTCGGGACGCACACCGCCGGCCCGCGGTGGACGGCCGCCGACGGTAGCTCGATTGTCGCCGATGGCGCGAACCCGGTGATGCGCGCGCCGCGACCGAACGCGGTTCCCGCGCTCGTGCTGCGTGTCGCATCGGCGACCGGAACCGGCATTCTGAGCGACGTGCGCTTCGTGAGCCGCGCGGACACGCTGGGTGGGCTCGCGCCCGCGACCGGGTGCGACGCCGCCCACGTCAACGCGACGGCCGCCAGCCACTACAGCGCGGTCTACACCTTCTATCACTAGCGCGCGACCGGCGGCGATCGCCGTCGACCGCCTCGCGAAGCGGTACCCGAACGGCACGCAGGCGCTCGAGGACGTGAGCCTCGAGATCGCCGGCGGTGAGTTCGTCGCGGTCGTCGGTCCGAGCGGATGCGGCAAGAGCACGATGCTGCGCATCATGGCCGGCCTCGACACGGCGACATCCGGCCGCGTCGAGGTGCGCGCGCCGTCTCTGCGCGCGGACGAGCTGTCCAGCGCGACGGTGTTTCAGGAAGCGTCGCTGTTTCCGTGGATGCGCATCGGCGAGAACGTCGGCATCGCGTTCGACTCGCTGCGCGTCCCGCGCGACGACGTTCGACGGCGCGTGCGTGACGTGCTCGCGCTGGTCGGGCTCGAAGAGTACGAGCGCGCGTGGCCGCATCAGCTCTCCGGCGGCATGAAGCAGCGCGCCGCCGTCGCGCGCGCCTTCGTCACCGATCCGCCCGTGCTGTTCATGGATGAACCGTTCGGCGCGCTCGACGAGCAGACGCGCGTCGGCCTCGCGAACGAGCTCATGCGGCTGTGGGAGCGCTCGCCGAAGACGGTCGTCTTCGTGACGCACGGCATCGAGGAGGCCGTGACGCTCGCGGATCGCGTCGTCATGCTGAGTGCGCGGCCCGGGCGCGTGCGCGAGATCGTGCCGATCGACTTTCCGCGCCCGCGCGATGCGATCGCGATACGGGGCGAGCCGCGCTTCGGCGAGCACGTCGTCCACATCTGGAACTCGTTGCGATGACGGCGCGCCGTTGGCTCACGATCGGAGCGCCGCTCTCGCTAGTGCTGCTCTGGCAGATCGCGGTCTCGACGCGGTTCCTGAACCCCGGCCTCTTTCCGCCGCCGAGCGCGATCGCGGCGAACTTCGCGGCGTACGCCGCGAGCGGTGAGCTCGCGACGAACGCGTACTGGACGCTGTCGCGACTGCTCGCCGGGCTCGTGCTCGGCGGGATCCCCGGCACGGTGATCGGGCTCGCGATGGGCATGAGCGGCTGGGTGCGCGCATACTTCGGCCCCGTGATCGCGCTGCTGTACCCGATCCCGAAGATCGCGATCCTGCCGCTGCTCTACTTCATCTTCGGGACGGGCGAAGCGGCGAAGTGGGCCGCCGTCGCGGTTGGCGTGTTCTTCCTGATGGCGATCAACACCGAGTCGGGCGTGCGGCAGATCGAGACGATCTACCTCGACGTCGCACGCGCATACCGCATGCGCCCGGCGACGTTCTTCTTTCGCGTGCTGCTGCCCGGCGCGCTGCCGAACATCTACGCGGGCGTGAAGCTGAGCATCGGCATCGGCATCGTGCTCGCCGTCGCCGCGGAATACCAGCTCACGCGCGTCGGGCTCGGCTTCGCGATCTTCAACGCACAGCAGCTGCTCGACGTGGAACGGCTCTATGCCGCGCTCGTCGCCGTCTCGCTGCTGGGGTTCGGGCTCTCGGTGATCGTCGACGCGCTGGAACCCGTCGCGATGCCGTGGCGCCGCGCCGGGCGCACGCGCTGACGATGCCGTGCAAGCGGGCGGGGAGGGCCGTCACTCGACCCGCCGAACCCGGTATGCCGCGCCGAGATAGCTCAGTTGGTAGAGCACAGGTCTGAAAAACCTGGGGTCGTGGATTCGATTTCCACTCTCGGCACATTCGTGCGAAAGCCCCGCAGACGTCGTGTCTGTGGGGCTTTGTCGTGCACCGTCGCAGTATGGGCAGACGCCGGCGAAGCGGCGCTCGGAAGAGAATTCGCCGAGCGGCGGCGTACCGTTTGCCGGTGGACCCTACGGAACGGAATCTGCACGCGCTCGAGGCGAACGCCGTCGCGATCATTCGCGATGCGTATCGCCTGTTCGCGCCGTCGTGCGTCCTGTGGTCGATGGGGAAGGACAGCACCGCGCTGCTGTGGCTGATCCGCAAGGCGCTGCTCGGCGACGTGCCGATCCCGGTCGTGCAGCTCGACACGGGCATGGAGCTGCCCGAGGTTTACGAGTTCCGCGACCGCATCGCTCGCGAATGGGGACTCGACCTGCGCGTCGAGATGTGCCCGCCGGAAGAGACGACGGATCCGTCGCTGCCGCCGCAGGCGCGCGCGGCGGCGCGCAAGACCGAAGGGCTGCACGCGCTGCTCGGGCGCGAGGGCTATCGTGCGGTGTTCGTCGGCATTCGTCGCGACGAGCAGGCGACGCGCGCGAAGGAGCGCGTCGTGAGCCCGCGCGCGCTCGACGGCGCGTGGAGCGTGCGCGAGCAGCCGCCGGAGTTCTGGGGCTTCACGCTGACCGACGTTCCGCACGGCGGGCACGTCCGGGTCCACCCGCTGCTCGCGTGGACGGAGATCGACGTCTGGCGCTACACACGCCGCGAGCGGATTCCGATCGTGCCGCTGTACCTTGCGCGCGACGGGATGCGCTACCGCTCGCTGGGCGAGAAGAACATCACGCTGCCGATCGCGAGCGGCGCGGAGTCGATCGACGCGATCATCACCGAGCTGGAGACGACGCGCGAACCGGAGCGCGCCGGCCGCACGATGGACCACGAGAGCGAGTCGTCGTTCGAGCGGCTGCGCAACGGCGGATACATGTGATGAGCGCCGACGCGCGGATCGTCGTGCTCGGGCACGTCGATCACGGAAAGTCAACGCTGATCGGGCGGCTGCTGCACGACACCGGATCGCTCGCGGCGTCACGCGTCGAGGAGGTGCTTGCGAGCAGCCGGCGGCGCGGGCTCGCGCCGGAGTGGTCGTTCGTGCTCGACGCGCTGCAGGACGAGCGCGATCAAGCGGTGACGATCGACACGACGCGCGTGTGGTTCACGCTCGCCGGACGGCGGTTCGTCGTCATCGACGCGCCGGGTCACGAAGAGTTCCTCGCGAACGCGATGACGGGCGCGAGCGACGCCGAGGCGGCGCTGCTCGTGGTCGACGCGCAGCGCGGTGTCGAGGACCAGACGCGGCGGCACGTGTTCCTGCTGGGCCTGCTCGGGATCCGCTACGTCATCGTCGCGGTGAACAAGATCGATGCGATCGGCGGTGAGGCGACGTTCGCCGGCGCCGCGCACGCGGCACGCAGCGCGCTCGCAACGATCGGCGTGACGCCCGCCGCCGCGGTGCCCGTGTCCGCGCGCGACGGCGACAACGTCGTCGTGCGCTCGCAGCGGACGCCGTGGTACGCCGGCCCGACGCTCGAAGAAGCCCTCGCGAACGTGCCGGCCGGCAACGGCGCCCCGGCCGGGACGCTGCGCTTGGCCGTGCAGGACGTGTACCGGCGCGGCGACGAGCGCATCGCCGTCGGCACGGTGCGCCGCGGGTCGATCGCGCTGGGCGACGTCGTCCACCTCTCGCCGTCGGGGAAATCGGCGCGCGTCGCCGCGCTGCGCGCATGGCCGCACGACGTTCCGCTGGCGCGCGCCGGGGAAGCCGTCGGCATCGTCTTCGACACGCCGGTGTACGCCGACCGCGGCGACGTCATTTCGTCCGCCGACGACACACCGACGACCGTGCGCTCCTTGCACGTGCGCGCGTGCTGGTTCGACCGCGAGCCGCCGCACGTCGACGAGACCGTTCGCCTGCGGGCCGGCACCGCCGACGTCGCGGCGCGCATCGTCGGCACAATCGGCGCGCTCGATCCGCGCACGCTGGAGGCCGTCGAGCACGTCGGTGCGTCACGCGGCACCGTCTACACGCTTGCGCTGCGAACGGCGGCGCCGATCGCGCTCGACGAAGGGGAACGCTGCGCGCTGGCGCGGGCCGGCGTGCCGGTCGCGGCGGCGCACGCGGTGAGGCTGGAAGCGCTCGGTGCGAACGTGTTCGCGAGCGTGCACCTCATCGACGCGGACGCGCGCGCGCAGCGCAACGGGCACCGCGGCCTGGTGCTGTGGCTGACGGGTCTGCCGGCATCCGGGAAGACGACGATCGCGATGCACGTCGAGCGCGAGCTCTTCCGGCGCGGGTATCACGTGTACGCGCTCGACGGGGACTCGATGCGCACCGGCCTCACGAGCGACCTCGACTTCTCCGCCGACGGCCGCAGCGAAAACATCCGGCGCGTCGCCGAGGTCGCGAAACTGCTCGCCGACGCGGGCACGATCGCGATCATCTCGCTCGTCTCGCCGTCGGCCGCGGATCGTGCACGTGCGCGCGCGATCGTCGGCGCCGCGTTTCGCGAGGCGTACGTCGCCGCGTCGCTCGCGACGTGCGAACGGCGCGATCCCAAGCGCCTCTACGCGCGGGCGCGCGCCGGCGAGATCGCGGGGTTCACCGGGGTCGACGCGCCGTACGACGTGCCCGATCGTCCCGATATCCGGCTCGACACCGAGCGCTGCGACATCGACCACACCGTCGCCGACGCGGTCGAATACGTCACGTCCGAAGTGCGCCTTCCGGCGCAGTCGCTGTCTTCCGCGGGACGCTCCGGCTGACGCCGGCGGCCGCGGCGAGTCCGAGCGCGAGCCAGAACATCGCCCCGACCTTGGGAAAGAAGAACAGATCGTCGCCGAGCTGGTGCAGCGCGAGCGCGGTCGTCGCGCCCAGCATGCCGGCGACGAGCGCATCGCGACGGCGCGCGCGCAGCAGCGCGGCGATCGCGAGCGCGAACGTCGCGATGGTTGCGGCGACGCCGATCGCGCCCGTTTCTGCCAGGCTTTGAAGGAACAGGCTGTTCGCGTGGGTGCGTACGCCGGGAAGGCCGGCGGCGCCGAGCTCGTACTCGAAGTTTCCGGCGCCGATTCCCACCAGAGGCGAGTGGTGCCACAGCTCGATCGCCGCGTGCCAGAGCAGCGCGCGGTTCGCGAGGTGCGTCTGCGCGTACGGCGTCGGATCGATCGAGAAGTAACGCGCCGGCACGCCGGCGCGCAGCGCGGCGGCGAACACGATCACGCCGAGCGCCAGCATCGTGACCGCGATGCGCAGCGACACGCCGGGCCGCAGCCGGACGGCGGACGCCGTCACGACGACCGCGACGATCGCGCACGCGAACCCGAGCCGCGAGAACGTCAGAACGTCGACGACGACGGCCAGCGTCGCGACGGCGAGCGCCGGACGATCGTGTGCCGTGAGCGTGCGTGCGAGCAGCAGCGGTACGACGATCTCGAGGTAGCCCGACAGCTGGTTCGGCCCTTCGAGCGGTCCCGCGATGCGCGGAAACGGCCGCCCGCCCAGCGCGATGCCCGAATGCGCGCCGACCAGGTACTGCGCGAGCGCCGCGATGCACACGACCGCCGCCGTCGCACTCAGCGCTCTCCAGAACGGCGCATCGTCGTCGTCGGACGCGCGCGCGAGCACGACGGCGCCGAAGATCAGCCCGTACTCGCCGATCTTCGCGAGCTCCCGCAGCACCGCGCCGCGGTGCTGCGCTTCCACGCCGCTGAGCACGGTCGCGATCAGCTCGAACGCCAGCGCGGCGCCGATCCAACGCGGCGCTTCGCCGGCGGCGAGCACGAGCCGCCGGCGCGCGGCGACCAATCCCGCGAGGAACCCGATCAGGCCGACTTTCTCGAGCGTCACCGTCGTCGGGCCGACGTAGCGCGCGAGCGCGAACGGCACGAGGCACACGAGCGCCGCGACTCCGAGCGCCGGACGCCGCCGCGTCAGCAGCGCGACCGCGACGGCGACCGCGACGAAGAGCACCGCCGTCGGGGCGTCGAGCGGGATCGAGGGCGGGCTCGTCAGCGTGACGTCGCCCGGCTTCCACGCGATGCCGAACGGGTTCACGCGCTGCACGTTCCCGGAGCGCGCGGATCGTCCCGTACATGAGCCCGCCCCCGCACGGGCGAAGCGCACGTGTGCACGCCATCATGCCGACTCCGCCGTACGCCGACCCGATCGCGGTCGCATCGCTCGACGACTGCTACTACTACCACACGATGGACGTGCCGGGATACGGGCTCGTCACCGGCGAGTGGGACATTCGCGGCGGCGTCGACCGGTATCTCGGAGACGAGCCGCTCGCCGGCAAGCGCGTCCTCGAGGTCGGCACCGCGAGCGGCTTCCTGTGCTTCGAGATGGAGCGCCGCGGTGCCGAGGTCGTCGGCTACGACCTCTCGCCCGGCGATTCGTGGGACATCGTCCCGTACGCCGGTACGGACGCGGAGGCGCAGGCGGACGAACGGCGGCGTCACGTCGCACGCCTGAACAACAGCTGGTGGTTCAACCACGCCGCGTTCGGCTCGCGCGCAAACGTCGTCTACGGCAGCGTGTACGCCGTACCGCGCGCGATCGGCCCGGTCGACGTGGCAACGGTCGGCGCGATCCTGCTGCACCTGCGCGATCCGTTTTTGGCGCTCCAGAACGCCGTCTCACTGCGACCGCAGACCGTGATCGTCACGGAGCTTGCGCCGCGCGGCTGGGCTGCTGCGCTGCCCGTCCGGCGCGGCGTCCGCCGCAGCCCATTGTTCTTGCCGAACGCGGCGAAGCGCGAGCCGCGCGACGCGTGGTGGTCGTTCACGCCGGAGGCGATCGTCAACATGCTCGCGATCCTCGGTTACCGCACCGATCGCGTCGTGCGCCACGCGCACCGTTACCGCGGTCGCGCCACCGCGATGTTCACCGTGGTGGCGCGAGGCGGCGCTTAGCGGGCCGGGCCGAGCGAGTCGAGCCGCAAGACGTCGGACGTCGGGACGTCCGCCGCGGCGTGCAGCGCGCCGTTCACGAGCGTCCCGATGAAGTGGACGCTGCGCGTTCCGCCGATGTCGAGCCAGATGTGCGAGCCGTCGATACCGCCGACGACGGGCCGCGGACTACCGTCGAGCGGCGTGTAGTATCCGCTCACCGTGCCGTCGCGGTGGACCGTCATGTCGAGCGAGCCCTGATACCCGCCTGCATGGTACCGCTGGGTCATTTCGGTCGCCAACGCGTAGTGCATCGGCTGGCTCACGTTCGCAGCCGAGGCCGCGGCGGGCAGTGCCGCCGCGGTCAACGCCGCGGCCGCCGCCGCGGCGCGTATGAATGTCGTCATGTTCTTCATAACGCGCGGCGCACCGGAGACGTGCCGCAGCCGCGCGCTTACCGCTTCTGGTTGGGAAGCGGGCCGCTGCGGTGTGCCTCGCTCGGCGGTTCGTTCACGGGGCGCGCGCCGGCGTCGGGCGGCTTGTCATGCTCGGTCGTGGCGTGGTGCGGTGCGCGCTCGAGGTGCTCGAGGCCCTCGCGATGCGCGTCGACCGGATTCTTCGGATGCTCATTGGTCATGTGAAATCGCTTACCCGCATGCGCGCGGTCGCGCGCGTACCGGTTCGAGCGGGCGCCGACACGGGTACTCGGTCTGCAAGGAGGTAACGCCGATGGCAACCCGTTCGAAGAGCTCGAGTTCGAGCTCGCGCAAAAAGAGCGGCCGCAAGAAGAGCGCCGGTCGCAAGAAGACCACCTCGCGCAAAAAGAGCACCGGCGGTCGCAAGAAGAGCACCGGCCGCAAGAAGAGCACCGGCCGCAAGAAGAGCACCGGGCGCAAGAAGAGCACCGGGCGTAAGAAGAGCACCGGCCGCAAAAAGTCCTCGGGCCGCAAGAGCACGGGCCGCAAGAAGAGCACGAGCCGCAAGAAGAGCACCGGCGGTCGCAAGAAGAGCACGTCCGCTCGCAAGAAGTCCGGCGGCCGCAAGAAGTCGCGGCGCAAGTACAGCCGCAGCTCCGGCGAGTCGGTCCGCAAAGAGATGCACGAGTACAAGCGCGGCAAAGCGCGCAGCGGTCCCGGCGGCAAGGGCGGCAAGGTCAAGAGCCGCAAACAGGCGATCGCGATCGGGCTCTCCGAGGCGCGGAAGTCCGGCAAGAAAGTCCCGCGGAAGCCGAAACGCTAGCGGGCCGCGCGCTCAGCCGAAGTCGTAGTCTATCGTGACGGGCGCGTGGTCGGAGAAGCGCTCGTCACGATAGATCGACGCCGCGCGCACGCGCGGCGCGAGGTCGGGCGTCACCAATTGGTAGTCGATCCGCCAGCCGAGGTTGTTCTCCCACGCGCCTCTCCAGCCGGACCACCACGTGAAGCGCTTCGGGTTCGGATCGACGACGCGAAACGCGTCGACCCACCCGACGCGCTCGATCACGTCGTCCATCCACGCGCGCTCCTGCGGGAGAAAGCCCGTCACCCCGGTGCACGACTTCACGCTGAACACGTCGATGTCGCGATGCGCGACGTTGTAGTCGCCGCACACGATGAATGGATGCCCCTCGGCCTTCATCTGCGCGAGGTTCGCGATGAAGCGGTCGAGGAAGCGTTCCTTCACCGCTTGGCGCGCGGGCCCGGTCGTTCCGGACGGCACGTACAGCGACGCGATCGAGAGGCCGCCTTCGAAATCCATCCGCACGAAGCGGCCCTCGGGGTCGATGTCCTCCATGCCGAGGCCGCGCACGATGCGCAGCGGCGCGCGCTTCGTGTAGATCGCGACGCCGCTGTACCCTTTCTTCTGCGCGTCGACGAACGCCGAGTGGAAGTGCGTGAGGTCGAGCGCTTCGGGCGGCAGCTGGTGCTCCTGCGCCTTCGTCTCCTGCAGGCAGACGACGTCGGGGTTCTGCGCGTCCATCCAGCGAAAGAAGCCCTTGCGCGCCGCGGCGCGGATGCCGTTCAGATTGCAGGTGATGAGCCGAAACACGACCCGGAAGATTGAGCCCGGACGGTTCGCGATCCCTCGCGACCGCGAAGCGGCCGTCGTGCAGCCCGACGGCAAGGACGTCGCGCTGACCAACCTGCGCAAGCCGTTCTGGCCCGAGCTCGGCATCAGCAAGGGCGACCTGCTGCAGTACTACGCGGACGTCGCGCCGTTCCTGATCCCGTACATGAAGGATCGCGCGCAGGTGATGAAGCGCTATCCGAACGGTGCCGCGGGCGAGTTCTTCTACATGAAGCGCACGCCGGGCAATGCGCCGGCGTGGCTGCGCACGTGCTCGATCGAGCACGGCTCGGGCAGCGTGATCGCGTTTCCGATGATCGACGACCTGGCCTCGCTGCTCTGGCTGATCAACCTCGGCTGCATCGACCTCAACGAGTGGTACTCGCGCTGCGACGACACCGACCGGCCCGACTACCTGCACTTCGATCTCGATCCGGTCAAGGGCGGCGGCACGTCGTTCGCGACGGTGCGCGCCGTGGCGCTCCTCGTGCACGAAGCGCTGGAGGGGCTCGGGATCCCCGCGTACGCGAAGACGTCGGGCTCGTCGGGCATCCACGTGTACGTGCCGATCGAGCGCGGTCCGCGGCAGAAGGACGTCTGGACGTTCGCGAAGGCCTTCGCGCAGACGATGGAGCGCATGCATCCCGACGTCATCACCGCGGAGTATCGCATCGCGAAGCGCCCCGCGGGGCGCGTGCTGGTCGACTACAACCAGAACGCGTGGGGCAAGACGCTGGCGTCGGTGTACTCGGTGCGCGCGCGCCCGCGCGCGACCGTCTCGACACCGGTCACCTGGGACGAGATCGCGGCGGGCTGCGAGCTCGAGGACTTCCGGCTGGACAATGTGCGCGAGCGGTTGGTGCGTGCCGGCGATCTGTGGGCGCCGATGCAGGAGAAGACGGGGCGACTGCAGCTCGAGCGCTTCATCCCCGAGCCTGCGAAGAAGCGCCGGACCGCGGCAAAGGTTTCCGGGTAGGACGAGCTCGTGATTCCGTTCGGTTATCCGCCCATGGAGATGCGTGCCGTCTCCGACGTGCCCGACGGCCCGCACTGGCAGTACGAGCCGAAGTGGGACGGGTTCCGCTGTCTCGCCTTCCGCGACGGGCGCGACGTCGCGCTCCAGTCGAAGGCCGGACAGCCGCTCGCGCGCTACTTTCCGGACATCGCCGGCGCGATCGCGCGCGTGCGCACGAAGCGGTTCGTCCTCGACGGCGAGCTCGTCGTCCCGATCGCGGGCGCTTTCTCGTTCGACGCGCTGCAGCAGCGGATTCATCCCGCCGCCTCGCGCGTCGCGATGCTCGCGAAGCGGACGCCGGCGTGGTATCTGGCGTTCGATCTGCTCAGCTCGGAGGGTCGCGACCTCGTCGAACTGCCGCTGTCCGAACGGCGCGAGCGGCTCGAAACCTTCGCGGCGGAGTTCGACGGCGAAACGCTGCGGCTCTCGCCCGCGACGCGCGACCGCAGCGTCGTCGACGACTGGTTCGCGCGCGTCGGCGGCGCGCTCGACGGCGTGATCGCGAAGCGCGCGGATGCCGCGTACGCGAGCGGCGCGCGCGACGCGGCGGTGAAGGTCAAGCGCGTGCGTACCGCCGACTGCGTCATCGGCGGTTTTCGCTACGCGAAAGGGTCGACCTCGCAGATCGGGTCGCTGCTGCTCGGCCTCTACGACGACGCGGGATTGCTCGACTACATCGGGTTCTGCAGCGCGTTTCCGGCCGAGGAGAAACGCGCGCTGCTCGCGCGATTGCGACCGTACCTGGGGGAGCCCGGATTCACGGGCATGGCGCCGGACAACGCGCCGAGCCGCTGGAGCCGCGGCGAAGAGCGCGACCGTACGTACGTGAAGCTGAAGCACGAGCTCGTCCTCGAGGTCGCGTTCGACCAGGTGACGGGCGGACGCATCCGCCACGGCACGCGCCCGGTGCGGTGGCGACCCGACAAGGCGCCGCGTCAGTGTACGAGCGAACAGCTCGCGACCCCGGACCGAGCGCTCGCGCTCCTCCAATGACGGCCCGAACGACGCGCCGGTAGTCGCCTAGCGGGATGATCGCGCGCGTCCGCGGGCACCGCCGACCGTGTGATCGGTGCACGGCACGATGTTCCCGAGGACGCGGCGATCCCGTGGGACGTCGCCATCGACCTCGCGCTCGAGCGCCAAATCGGCCTCAATTGGTGCTGGGCTGCGATCGCGAAGGGGATCGTCGAGCATTACGGCGGTCCTCGAAGGAAGCAATGCCAATATGCGACCACGTTCCTGCGGCAGCGGCGCACCTGCTGCGGCCGCGCGATCCCGCCGCCGCGCTGCGATGCCGCGCACGATCTCGACACGGTGCTTGCGCGCCACGACGTGTGGGCGCCGCCGGCGGTGTACCGTCCCGTGCGCCTCGAGACGCTGCGCCGCGAGCTCGAGCGCGATCGGCCGGTCGTCGCGCTCTTCCGGTTTCCATCGGCGGTGCATGCGGTCGCGATTCGTGCGGTCAGCGTCACGGGGCGACGCATCGGCTTCGCGGACCCGTGGTTCGGTCCGCAGCCGGCTGCGATGGACGCCCACGCGTTCGCGCAGGCGTACGAGCGCCGCGGCACGTGGTTCTACACGATCCTGACGCGCCCGCGCGGTCGCGCCCGCCCCGCGCCGCGCGTCTCGCTGCTGCGCGAGCGCGCGACGCGCGAGCAGCTTGCGGCGCAGGCCGCGCCGGTGGGTGACGAGGCGGTGGAGATCGACCTCTACGAAGCGGATCCGGCCGAGCTCGCGCGCGGCGATGGGCTCCGCTCGGCGGAGCGCGCGTCGCGGGAAACGTTCACGTTGAACGTCGCGCCCGGCGGCGACGATGCGTCCCTGCGGCTCGACCGCGAGCTCACGGCGATGCGTGGCGACATCACCGCGCGCGTCGAGGCCGGCTTCGAGGTACGGATCGTGCGCTGCTTCGCGCTCAGGTTCGAGGCGCTGTGGTTCGTCGATCCGGCGGACACGACGCACCGGCGCGACCACTACGTCCCGATTCCGCGCGTTCCGTACTACCTCGAGGCGGGACGGGAGTACAGCGCGGTCGATATGGCCGGCGCGCTCGCCGAGGCGGCGCGCCTCTGCCTTCCGAGCATCGAAACCGGCCGCGCGTTCGTGGAGCGGACGCTTGCCGAAGCGGCGTTCGCTCGCGACGACCCGACGCGGTGATCAGGCCGCGACGCGCTCCAGAGGGGCTAGCCTGATCTCGAAGGCGAGGTCGATCTCGATCTGGCAGTCGAGGCACCGGATTTGATGGCCGAGGCCGGCCTCGGCGGGGTCCGCGTGCTCGGCGCCGCAGTCGGGGCAGAGATGCGTCGTGTCCATGGATCGAAAATAGGCGCGTGGAGTGCCTACTGGGTGGCACTCTGCATCGACGGTTGCTCGGACTAGCGGCCCGATGGAGTCGCGCCGATACCTGGGGGGAATGTCGGTCGAAGGGCGTTTCGAGCGGGTCCTCGAGATCACGCGCGACATCTTGCGCCTGCGCGAGCTCGATTTGGCGTTGGCGTCGATCGCCCGCGGCGTGGCAGACATCTTCGGGTTCCGCTACGTCACGATCGTCCTTGCGGACGGCAACCGGACCGGCGAGATGACGCGGCGCGTCCTCCTCGGCTACGACGAAGCAACGATGCGCGAGCGCAAGAACGAGCGCATCGCGAAGGCAGACATCCTCTCGGTGCTGCAGCCGTCGTATGAAGTCTTCGAAAACGCGTACTACATCCCGGCGGAGCGCGAGTTCGCATGGGAGCGCGCGATCTACTCCGGCGAAGCCGACCGCGACTCGCCGCGCGCCGCCGAGGACATGTGGCACGAGCGCGACGCGATCTGTCTCGTGCTGCGTGACTCCGAAGGCGAGATGATCGGGTATTTGAGTCCGGACGGCCCGGCGGACCGCCGGATTCCGAGCCGCGAGACGCTGCGGGGCCTCCAGCTCTTCGTCAACCTGATGGGGCTGGCGCTGGCGAATGCGCAGGCGCATCGCGCGGAGATCGATCGGCGCCGGCTGCTCGAAGCGAATCAGGCGCGTCTGCGCCACGAGGCGACGCACGACGCCCTAACCGGGCTGCCGAACCGCACGTACTTCCAAGAGCGGCTCGCCGCCACGCTCGAGCACGCGCGCGCGCGGCCCGACGACGTGTACGCGGTCCTCTTCGTCGACCTCGACGAGTTCAAATCGATCAACGACTCGCTCGGGCACATCGCAGGCGACGCGCTGCTGATCGCCGTCGCGGACCGCATGCGCAACACCGTCGCCGCAGAAGACTTCATCGCGCGCATCGGCGGCGATGAGTTCGCCATCCTGCTCGCGCAGCGGGGCGGCCTCGGGACGGTGCAAGATGTCGTCGAGGCGATCCAGGACGCGCTCGTCGCGCCGATGCTGATCGACGGGCGCGCGGTCTACAACACCGCCTCGATCGGAATCGCGGTAATTGCCCCGTCGGACGAGCGCATCGAAGCGGTCCTGCGGAACGCCGACACGGCGATGTACCACGCGAAGTCACTCGGCCGCGGCCGCCACGCCTTCTTCGACCACCACATGCACTATCAAGCGGCGCGGCGGCTCTCGCTCACCAGCGACTTACGCGAGGCGATCGAGAAGGACGAGTTCTCCGTCGATTACCAGCCGATCGTGCGGCTCGCGGACGCGCGCATCATGGGCTTCGAGGCGCTGGTGCGCTGGCGCAATCCCGTCCGCGGCGACGTCCTGCCCGGTGAGTTCATTCCCCTCGCCGAGGACGTCGGGCTCGTCGTGCCGATTGGCCGCTTCGTCTTCATCGATGCCTGCCGCCACCTCGCGGAATGGCGCCGCCGCGCGCCGCACCTCGACCTGCGCATGCACGTGAACCTATCGGTGCAGGAAGTGCTCGAGCCCGATCTCGACGCGTTCGTGGCGCGCAACGTGCGCCGCTTCGGCCTCTCCTCCGACGACATCGTCCTCGAGATCACCGAGAGCGCCGTAATCCGCTCGAACACGCTCTCGCTCGGCTCGCTGGCGCGGCTGCGCGCGACCGGGGTACACCTCTGCATCGACGACTTCGGCACGGGCTACTCCTCGCTGCGTTACCTGCACCAGCTGCCTTTCGACGCGATGAAGATCGACCGGTCGTTCGTCGACAGCAGCGACGGCGGCCTCGGCAGCGCGCCGATCGTCCGAATGCTCACGCAGCTCGCGCGCGCGTACGGCGTCGACGTCGTCGCCGAAGGCGTGGAAACCGCGAAACAGGCCGAAGAGCTGATCGGTCTCGACTGCGAGTACGCGCAGGGATTCCACTTCTACCGCCCCATGAGCGGCGAAGCGATCACCGCGCTGCTGGACGCGGCGGTGCGATTGGACGAAGCCGCGAGCTGACGGCGCAACGCGGAGGCGGCGCCTACCGCCTCGCACACGAAGTGCGAGGGCCGCGTGTCAGCTGAGATAGCGTGCCGCCCCCGCGACCCGCCCCCTTCGACAAGCTCAGGATGACAACGGCGGAGCTCAGGATGACAACGGCGGAGCTCAGGATGACAACGGCGGAGCTAGTGCACCAAGAACCCGACGAGCAGCAAGGC
>CAVYTL010000007.1:0-25923 GCA_963771525.1 Vulcanimicrobiota bacterium
GCATTCACGGTTCCGACGGTGACGAGTTCCTCAGCCCACGCGTACCGCAGCACGGCAGGCGCGCCGAACGCCGCGCCGGAGGCCAGACCCGTGAACGTGCTGCGCTTCATGGCCGGGTGTACGCAAGCCCGCAGAACGTCTCCTACGCGCGCCCCGCGCGGCGCGACGCAGGGGCGACAACGGCCGGGTACGCAATCACGCCGCATGTCGTTGCTGCTCGCGCTGACCTTCTTCTCGGCCGCACCCCGCGTGATCGCGCAAGCGCCGCCGCCCGCGCAGACGGCGCCGCAGCCGGTGTGCGTCAACCCCGCGCGCTTCAGCGCGATCGCGATCGATCCGATGGCGCCGGTCGACGTCAACGCGACGCAACAGTTCGCGGTCGCGCTGCGCGTCGTCGCGGACGCCGGCTTCGCGTGGAAGCTGGTCGACGCGCTCGCGGCGAACGCGCCCGTGCGCGCCGAGGGCGATCAGACGCTGTGGGACGTCGCGTTGCAGAATGTGGACCGCAAGTCCGGCGACCCGCCTGCCGTGGGCGGCGCGGCGACGCAGCTGTTTCTCTTCACCGCCGCCGCACCCGGGCAGACGACGCTGACGTTCGGCTCGTTCGGGCCGGGCGCGGTCGCGCCGGACCATACGATGGCGTTCACGATCCGCGTCAGCCCGAACGTCGCAATCTGCCCGTCAACGTGAGCTCGTCATCCCGAGCTTGTCGAAGGGCGAAGGGCCACCCGGCGCTTCGCGGTGAGCAGTCCGGTGTTGATACCGCCCAGCGCGAGTCCGCCATCGAAGCGCGCCGACTCGACCTTGATGCAGCGGTCGACGACGACGTCCAGTCCGGCCTCGTCGGCGAGCCGAATCGCTTCGTCGTTGATCACGCCGTACTGGAACCAGATCGCCTTCGCGCCCGCCGCGATCGCGTCGCGCGCGACCTGCGGCGCTTCGTTCGGTCGCCGGAACACGTC
Organism: Vulcanimicrobiota bacterium; assembly: GCA_963771525.1. GTDB lineage: Bacteria > Vulcanimicrobiota > Vulcanimicrobiia > Vulcanimicrobiales > Vulcanimicrobiaceae > Vulcanimicrobium. The sequence continues at coordinate 963 of CAVYTL010000007.1, forward strand.
GACGATGTCGGGCGCGGCGCGCTCCGCCGCATACGCGGCGAGGGACGGGTACGCGCGCACGCCGTCGATCTCGCGCAATGTCGGGTTGATCGGCGTGACGTCGAACCGGCCGCGCGTGCGCAGGAACGAGAAGACGAAGTAGCTCGGGCGGCTCGCGTTCGCGGACGCGCCGACCATCGCCACGGTCGACGAGCGGTCGAGCAGCGCGCGGCGTTCCGCGGGAGTCCGCAGGATCATACGGCGACCCGCGTGGTGCGGGCCGCGGCCGCGAGGCCGCGCTCGAGATCCCAGAGCAGATCGTCCACGTCCTCGAGGCCCACCGACAGCCGCACCATGTCGGGGTTCACGCCGGCGGCGCGCAGCTCGTCGTCGGAAAGCTGCTGGTGCGTCGTCGACGCCGGATGGATCACGAGGCTTTTCGCGTCACCGACGTTCGCCAAGTGGCTCCAGAGGTCGAGCGCCTCGATGAACGCGCGGCCCGCTTCGCGCCCGCCGCGCAATCCGAACGTGAACACCGCGCCGGCGCCCAGCGGAAGGTATTTCGCGGCGCGTTCGCGCTCGGGGCTGTCGGGCAGATCCGCGTACGCGACCCACGCCACGTCGTCGTGCGCGTGCAGGAAGCTCGCCACGGCGCGCGCGTTCGCGACGTGCTGCGGCATCCGCAGCGCGAGCGTTTCCAAGCCTTGCACCAAGAGCCACGCGTTCATCGGCGAGATCGACGCGCCCACGTCGCGCAGCACCTCGACGCGTGCGCGCTGCAGGAACGCGTACTCCCCGAACGTCTCCGCGAAGTTGAGGCCGTGATATCCCGGACTCGGCGTGGCGATCAGCGGATGTCGTCCCGCGCTCCACGGAAAACGTCCCGACTCGACGAGCGCGCCGCCCAGCACGGTGCCGTGGCCGCCGATGAACTTCGTCGCCGAGTGCACGACGATGTCGGCGCCGTGCTCGATCGGCCGGCATAGGTACGGCGTGGCGAACGTGTTGTCGACGATCAGCGGCACGCCGCCCGCGTGCGCGATCTCGGCGAGCGCCGCGAGGTCCGCGACCGCGCCGTTCGGGTTGCCGATCGTTTCGGTGAAGACGGCGCGCGTGTTCGGGCGCAGTGCGTCGCGCACGGCGCCGAGATCGCCGCTCGGCACGAAGGTCGTCTCGATCCCCATGCGCCGCAGCGTCACGCCGAACTGCGTGACCGTCCCGCCGTAGAGGTTCGCGGTCGCGACGAGATGGTCGCCGTTCTGCGCGAGGCTCAGCACGGCGATCAGCTGCGCCGATAGGCCGCTCGCGGTCGCGACCGATCCCAGACCGCCTTCGAGGCTCGCGAGCTTTTCCTCGAACGCCGCGACCGTCGGGTTGCCGATGCGCGTGTAGATGTTGCCGTAGGTGCGCAGCGCGAAGAGTTCCGCGGCGTGCTCGGTCGAGTCGAACACGAAGCTCGTCGAGAGGTGCAGCGGCAGCGCGCGCGCCCCCGTCTCACCGTCCGGCGGCGTGCCCGCGTGCAGCGCGCGCGTGCGGAAGCCGAAAGAGCGCTCGTTCATCAGACCGCGATCCTTCTGTGCGCCGCGCGGCAGGTCCGCCGCTCGCGGGCGAGGGGCGCGTGCCGCTTCGTCCGAATCTCGCCGTCATGCGGCAGGTTCTTGCGGGGGCGGCGTTCGTGGCGATCTGCGCGGCCATGATACCGGGCGCGCGGGCCGACGAGGCGCCCGCAAGCACGGGCGACCGCGTCGACGTGCTCGCGGGAACGTGGGCGTGCCGAACCCTGCGCGGTTCGATCGCGCGCGAGACGGGGCGGCGCACCGGCAACGTCGTGACCGTGGAGAACGACGTGCAACCGGCAATCGGCCGCAGGTTCACGCTGCGCGACCAGTACACGTACGATGCGAGCGCGCAGGTCTGGCACGTCGCAATCGGGGCCGGCTCGGATATCGAGCTCGACGGCAACGCGCCCCCGTGGACCGGCGATGCGTGGACGATCGCCGCGAAATCGCGCGACGGCGACCGCGTTGCGCGCGTGGGCTACGAGCTGCGCGGCGACCGGCTGCGCCGCAACATCGACGAGGTCGCCCCGGACGGAAAGCGCGTGCTCAGCAGCGCGCAGCTCTGCTATCGCGGGTCCGAGCCTCCGCCGGCGAGCGCGTGCATCAGCGCCAGCGCGCCGGCGCGGCTCGAGCAGTTCGCGTTGAATTCCTTGCGCAACATCCCGCTGCAGACGCCGCGCGGTACCGTGGAGGTCGTCGTCCATCTGCGCGCCGACTCGACCGTCGACTCGACGAACGTCGTGCGCAGCCCGTCGCCGTATCTGACGGCCGCCGTGCTGGACATGCTCCGGTCGTCGACGTTCCGGACCGCCGTGCGGGACTGCGTCCAGGAGCCTTCGGACTACCGGTTCGTCGCGAACTTCACCGGCAGGCGCAATTTCGTCATCCGCCGATAGCGGCCATCGGCCCGCGGAAAAGGGACCAAAGTCTCGGCGCGCACCGCTCCCGAACGGAAACATCGAAGAGACGATGCTCCGCTCCCTCGATGATCTCCGCATCCTCCTCGGTGTGCCCGCGTATCGCGGCGTGGTCGGCGAACGGCCCGGCGACGCGCGCGTCTCGGCGCACTGGGTGTGCGGCTGCAACGCGGTCGGCGCGTCGTCCAGGCGCCTCGCCCTGCGGACGTGCGCGTCCCACCGCGCGGCGCCGGTGGAGATGCCGGTCGCCGGCTGAGCCGGCGACCCCATCACCGCGCCGCCGAGATCCGGCGCGCCGCGCTCACGCCGAGCGCGTCGAGGATCGCGTTGCGGGTCGCGCCTTCCCCGACCTGGTCCTCGAACGCGATGCGCGCCGGTGAGCCGGCGAGCACGAGCACGCGATCGGCGAGCGCGAGCGCGTCGTCGACGTCGTGCGTCACGAGGATCGCCGAGGCTTTCGTGAACTCGAGGATCTCACGCACCGCGGCGCGCAGCTCGATGCGCCGCAGCGCGTCGAGCGCGGCGAACGGTTCGTCGAGCAACAGCAGCGCGGGATCGCGGACGAGGGCTCGCGCAAGGGCCGCACGCTGCGCCATGCCGCCGGACAGCTGCTTCGGCAGTCGCCGCGCGGCGTGCGCGAGTCCGACGAGCGCGAGCACGTTGTCGACGCGTCCGCGCTCGGCGTTTGAGCGCGCGGGAAAGGCGACGTTGCGCTCGACGTCGAGCCACGGGAACAGCCGCGGCTCCTGAAACACGATGCCGATCTCGCCGGACGTCGCGATCGTTCCGGCATCCGCGCGCTCGAGTCCGGCAATGCAGCGAAGCAGTGTCGACTTCCCGCAGCCGCTGGCGCCCAGGATCGCGACGCGTTCGCCGCGCGCGACGTCCAGGTCGATACCGTCGAACACGGCATGCGCGCCGAATGCCTTGCGCAAATCGCGGATGCGCGCGGCGTCGGCTCCGCTCGAGCGGCGCGTCGCGGAGATCATGCCGGCACCGTGTCGGTCCACCCGACGAGCCGTCGCTCGAGCCACCGCATTCCGCTCTCCGAGAGCTTGCCGCACGCGGCGAACAGCAGGATCGCGACCAGGATCTCGTCCGTGCGCGACGTCTGCTGACCGTCGGTGAGCAGGAAGCCGAGCCCGTTCGTCGTCGCGAGCAGCTCCGCTGCGACGAGGAACAGCCACGCCTGCGTCAGGCCGATGCGGGCGCCCACGAGCAGTTGCGGCAGGGTCGCGGGCACGAGCACGCGCGCGATCAGCGCGAAGCGGGACAGCCCGAAGATCGTGCCGACCTCGACGAGCTTGCGGTCGACGCCGCGGATCCCGCTGTGCAGCGCGACGTAGATTGGAAAGAACGCGCCGATCGCGACCAGCGTCACCTTCGCGGTCTCGCCGATGCCGAGCCACAGCAGGATCAGCGGCACCCATGCCAACGAGGGCACTGCCCGGATCGCCTGCAGCGTCGGATCGAGCGCGCGCTCCGCGACGCGTGATCCGCCGACCAGCGATCCCAGCAGGAGCGCGAACGCGAGCGCGATGGCGAAGCCGAGGGCGACGCGCTCGGTGCTCGCGGCGACGTCGTGCCACAGCACGCCGCTCTGCGCGAGATCGATCAGCTCGCGCACGACGTCGCGCGGCGAGGCGAGCTGGTAGGACTTGACGCGCCCGCTCGCGCTCGCCGCCCACCACGCGGCGAGCAGCGCGAGCGGGATGGCGAACCTACCCACGCAGCGCCGTCGTCGCGGGACGCGTGTCCGGCAGCGAGGCGACCGCGCCGTCGAGGTCCGCGTCGGGCCGCGCGATCTTGTCCGCGCGGATCAGCGGCACGACGGCGGCGATCGCATCGTGGTACTCCGCGTTCGGCGTGCCGTTGCCCGGATACGTCGTGCGTTGCCGCAGCTGCAGGTCCGCGACGCGGCGCGCGACCTTCGAGGCGTCGGAGAGCAGCGCCGACGTCTCGTCGACGTGCGATGCCGCGTACTTGCGCGCGCGCTCGTACTGCTGCAGGACGATCGACGCGACGTCCGGGTGCTGCGCGAGAAAGTCCTCGCGCGCGTTCAGCGCGCCCCACGTGTTGAACGCGACGTTGCGGTAGAGCAGCCGCGATCCCGCATCCAGCTGGGAAGCCGCCATGTGCGGATCCAGCCCCGCCCACCCGTCGACCTGGCCGCGCTCCAGCGCGGTGCGGCCGTCGGGATGCTGCAGGTCGACCACCTCCACGTCGCCGGGCTGCAGTCCGTGCGCCGCGAGCGAACGCAGCAGAAAGAACCACGGATCGGTGCCGCGCGTCGCGGCGATCTTCTTGCCCTTCAGATCGCGCACGCTCTTCGCGGGCGAATCCTTGGCGACGACCAGCGCGGTCCATTCGGGACGCGAGTACAGGAACACCGTCTTGATCGGCGAGCCGTTCGCGCGCGCCAACAGCGCCGCGCTGCCCGCCGTGGATCCCAGCTGCACGACGCCGGCCTGCAGAAACTGATTCCCCTTGTTCGAGCCGAGCGAGAGCACCCACTCGACCGACGTTCCGTGCTTCGCGAGCGCTTCGTCGAGCCAGCCTTTCGCTTTGAGCACGAGGCTGGGCGGGTTGTAGTACGCGTAGTCGATTCCGAGCTTGTCGAGTCCGGCGGCGGCGGCGCGGCGCGGGGCGGTGAGCGGCACAAGTGCCGCCGCGCCGGCGGCGGCGAGAAAATCGGAACGGGTGAACCTGGACACGGGTACGCCTCCTGGTGCGAAGGGAAAGCGATGGAAACGAAGAGCCCCCGTCGTGTTCGGCGGGGGCTCTCGACGATGACGTGCGCCGAAGCGCTAGCTCATGCCGATGCTCGCCGATCCCCGACGGGGAGACAGCAAATGCACATCGCCATGAGACAGAGTGCGCGGTTCGTCACGAGTGACGAGGACCGTACCATACGCCCGGGCGCCGCGTCAATGTAAATTGCCGGTTCGGGCGGCGAAGCGCGAGCGCTCGGCTGCCGATATGTCTCATGAGGCTTCAAGGATGGAGCCTCATCCGGGCACGTTGCCTGGGTAGACGAAACGATCCACGCACCCGCCGGCTCAACCGGGCGTCGCAAGTCGTGGACGATCGCCGCCGAGACGTGAGGCGGCCCTTGCCCTTGCACCTTCCTTGCGCTTGCAGTATGCTTGCGGAATGACGGTGTTCGAGCGGCATCTCTCGGTAGCGCCGCGTAGGTGGCGACTCGATGCGGAGCGGTCTTTTCAGGCGCACGAGCGCGTCTATCGGCGAGTGGGGCTCCGTGACCTCGCGACGATCCGGGACACGTTTCAAGGTTCGCCGCGCGAAATCGGCCGGCTATTCGCCATTACGAGGCAAGCGCTTCAGCAGTGGGCCGATCGCGGAGTTCCGCCTGGCCGCCTGGCGGACGTCGGCCGCGTCGCGGACGTGGCGCGCCGGTTGCGCCGCACGATCAAGCGCGAACGTATCCCCGAAATCGTGCGCCGTCCGAACCCGGGGCTCAATGGTGAATCCGTCATGGATGCGCTCGCGGCACCCGACGGTGCGAAGCGGGTCTCCGCCGCGCTCGACCGCCTGACGTCGTACGTTCCCGCTCCCTAGTGGAGCTCGCTCATGTTCAGCGCGGCGGAAGGTACTATCGCGTGTGCGATCCGTCCTGGACGAACGCGTCCGACACCTCGCATTCGAAGGCGATCGGCGGCCGATGGAATCCGCCGGATCGCCCTTCTCGGCCGGGTTTCGGCGCGCTCTATCTCAACAGCACGATCGACGTCGCACGCGCGAACGCGCGTCGACACGTGTACGAATCGTTCGGGCTTTCGATCGACGACCTCGTGGACGGTGGGCTTCACCACCGTGTGCCCGACTTGCAGCACTATCGCGTGAAGGACGCTTCGTTCGTCGACGCGGTTACGCGGGAAGCGATCGTGCGGCTCGGACTCGCGTCGCCGTTTCCGGCCGCGGTTCCCCACCCGCCGTGTCAAGGGATCGCCGAAGAGGCGTATGCGCGCGGCGAGCTGGGCATCGTGACGCTCTCCGCGGTCGCCTCGGGCGACGAAGAGCTGGTGATCTTCGATCGCTTTGTGTCCGCGCTCGCGCGAAAGACGAAGCGTGAGAAGTTCTCCGCCTGGTACTAACCGCGCTTCTCGATGTAGAGCGCTTGCGTGCCGTAGGCCAACCAGCCGCGTTCGTCGGCGAGCCGGAACGTCGTCGTTCCGATGCCGTCGGATGCGAGCGTCGTGCGGGCGTCGAGCAGAATCCACTCCCCGGCCGGAGCGCGCTCGACCGCGACCGACAGCGACGGCGGCACGAACAGGTACTCGCCCATCGGCAACTCGCCGCTGACGCCGTTCGCGGAGTCCGCGATCAGCAGCGCCGTCTCGATGGGACGCGTCGCGTCGCCTGCGACGAGCGGGACGCGTGGCCGCGCCCAGACGGCGGCAGGCCCCGGCGCGCCGGTCCCGCGGACGTCGCGCCATTCGATCGCATCGGCGTAGCCGAAGTGCAGCCACGCCGGCACGGGCACCGGCTGCGGCAGCGCCGGCACGGGGTCGGGCGGCGTGACGCCCGGCGGGATGCTGCCGTCCGGCTGCGTTGCGATGCGCCATACGCGCGCCGTGACCGCGTCGCGCCCCTCGATCTCGATCGTCGCCTCGAGCATCTCGATCCGGCGCCCCGGCCGTGCGACGCGCGCCCGCACACGCATCCGGCCGACCGGAATCGCGCCGAGGAACTCCGATGCGACGCGCGCGATGCGCACGTCGTCGCGCGGAAACGCGTCCGCGACGACGTGCGCGATCAGCGCGGTCGGCGGACCGCCGTGCTGCATCCGCGAGTCCCACGGGCTGCTCGTCGCGCCGGTCGCGGCGAACTCGTCCCCGCCGAGCCGCTCGTAGAACGCCTGCAACTCCATCGCTCAGGGTGAACCGCGAATCTTGGCGCGCAGATGCGCGCGCTCCGCGTCGTTCTCCGTGAGCGCGAGCGCGGCTTCGTACGCCGCGCGCGCGGCGTCGCCGCGTCCGAGACGCTCGAACGCGTCGGCGCGCGCGACGTGATAGTGATGGTACGTCGCAAGCTCGTCCGCGGGAAGCGCGTCGAGCGCCGCGAGGCCGGCAGCGGGACCGTCCGCGAAGCCGATCGCGACGGCGCGGTTGAGTGCGACGACCGGTGAAGGCGCGAAGCGCTCGAGGTGCGCGTAGAGCGCGACGATCGTGCGCCAGTCGACGTCGTCCGCGCTCGGGGCGGACGCGTGCGCGAACGCGATCGCCGCTTGCAGCTGATACGGCCCCGGCGCGCGCTGCACGCTCGCGCGCGCGAGCAGCGCGTCGGCTTCGCCGATCTTCGCGCGGTCCCAGCGGCCGCGGTCCTGATCGGGCAGCGTCACCAGGGATCCGTCGCTCTCCGTGCGCGCGTCACGCCGCGAGTCGGCGTACAGCATCAGCGCGAGGAGGCCCATCACTTCGGGATCGTCCGGCATCAGCGAGCGCAGGACGCGGGCGAGCCGGATCGCCTCGTCGCAGAGCTCGCGCCGCACGATCGCATCACCGCTCGACGCGGCGTAGCCCTCGTTGAAGATGAGGTAGAGCACGGTGCACACGTCGTCGACGCGCTCCGCGAGCCGCTCGACGGGCGGAACGTCGAAGGGGATCGCGGCGTCGCGGATCTTGCGCTTCACGCGCACCAGGCGCTGCGCCATGGTGGAATGCGGCACGAGGAACGCGTCGGCGATCTCGTCCACCGTCAGACCGGCAAGCGTCCGCAGCGTCAGCGCGATCCGCGCATCGAGCGCGAGCGCGGGATGGCAGCACGCGAACACGAGCGCGAGCCGGTCGTCCGGGATCGCGGGCGCGGCCGCGTCGTCGCTCGCGTCCGGCGGTGCCGGCGGTTCGAGCGCCGCCAGCCGCCGCAGCTTCTCGCGGCCGAGACGCTCGCGGCGGAGGCGGTCGATCGCGCGGTTGCGCGCGGCGGTGAAGATCCATGCCGAGGGCTGCGCCGGAAAGCCGGCACGCGGCCAGCGCTCGAGCGCGGCCAGGTACGCGTCCTGCAGCGCATCCTCGGCGAGCTCGATGTCGCCGAGCGCGCGCGCGAGCGCCGCCAGCGTGCGTGCCGCGTCGTCGCGGAAGCACGCGGCGACACGCTGCGCGGCGTCAGTCGCCGAGGTCGACAACGGGCCGGACTTCCACCGACCCGTACTTCGCGCCGGGACACATCGCCGCCGCCTCGAGCGCTTCGTCCATCGACGGCGCCTCGATCAGGTAGTAGCCGCCGAGAATTTCCTTCGTCTCGGCGAACGGCCCATCGGTGACGGCGCGCTTGCCGTCGCGAACGCGCACCGTCGTCGCGCTCGTTGTCGACGCGAGCGGCGCGGCGGCGAGGAACGCGTTGCGCCTGCGCAGCTCGTTCCCGTACGCTTCCCATTCCGGCATCGTGGCCGCCCACTCTTCCGGGGTCGGCTCGCGCTCCTGCGGCGGGGTGTAGATCAGGAGCATGTACTTCATTCGCTCGTCCTCTTCGGTGCGGATGCGGGACTGCATCCGCACCGAAGACGAACGGCGCACGCCGGAATCGACTGCCTAGGCGGCTCGAATCGACGTGTTGAGCAGCGTCGCCAGAGCGTGGACCGTCGCCGTGGCCGGCGTCGGAACCCCGACCAGCGCGCCGAGCTCGATGACGGCGCCCGTGATGCAGTCCAGTTCCAGCGGGCGGCCGCGCTCGACATCCTGCAGCGTGGAGGTCTTGTGCTCGCCGACGCGCCGGGCGCCGTCGATGCGCTTGTCGATCGATACCGGCAGCTCGATCCCGAGCGCCGCGGCGACCGCGCAGCATTCGCCCATGATGTCGCGGACCAGCCGCTCGATCGCGGCATCGCGCAGCATGCCGGCGATCGTCGCGCGCGTCAGCGCGGAGATCGGGTTCAGCGCGGCGTTGCCGATGATCTTCACCCAGATCTGCGTGCGCAGATCGGTTTCGATCGGCGCCTTCAGGCCGCCGTCGATCATCGCGCTCGCGATCTCGTCGAGCGACGGATCGGGCGCGCCGTCCAGACGTCCCAGCGCGTAGCGCGTGCCTTCGATGTGGTGCACCACACCGGGCGACTCGATCTCGCTGGAGCAGTAGACGACGCAGCCGACGATGTTGTCGGCATCGAATGCGCGCGCGAGCTCGCCGCCCGGATCGACGCTGTTGAGGACCGTGCCGTCCAGGGGGCCGCCGTGCCGCTGGAAGTACCACCACGGAATGCCGTTCTGCATCGGGACGATCCGCGTGCCGGAGTGCGACATCCGCCGGATCGCGGGCAGCATCCCCGCGAGCTGGTGGCCTTTCAGCGCGACGATGATGCAGTCGAACGGTTCGTGTCCGGTCGCGTCGTCCGTCGCGAGGACGGTCGCGTGGAAGTCGCCGCGTTCCGAGCGGACGCGCACGCCGTTCGCGCGCATCGCGGCGAGGTGGGGGCCGCGAGCGACCAGCGTCACGTCGCGTCCGGCGCGGGCCAGCGAGGCGCCGACGTATGCGCCGATCGCGCCTGCGCCGACGACGGCGTAACGCTCGACGAGCCGGCGGGGCGCCAAGGGGGCGGCGTATGCGAGTGCTGCCATACGACAACCTAGCCCGAACAGCGGGCCTCCGTCCCGAGCGCCCGCGCAGGATGCTGGATAACGCCCGCGAGCCGCCGCGATCCGCTCGCGAGCCGCGGCGCTTGGCTAGCCTTGCAGGGTCGCCGCGATCGTGGCGCGCAGCCGAACCGCCGAGTCCCGCACCTCGTCGGCGCTGATGATCAGCGGCGGGACGAACCGCAGCGTGTTGCGGCCGGCACCGTTGAGGAAGATGCCGTGGTCGAGGCCGCGCGCGACGAAGTCCTTCGCGACGTGCGGGTCCCGCACGGGCAGGCCGAGCATCAGGCCGAGCCCGCGCGGAGACTCGAAGACCCGCGGATAGTCCGCCGCGACGGCTTGCAGCTCGGACAGCATGACCTTCCCGACGGTCGCCACGTGCGCGTCGAGGTCGAGCACGTCGCGGACCGCGAGGTGCTCGAGTGCGGCCGCGGCCGGGACGGGGGAGCCGCCGAACGTCGTGCCGTGGTCGCCCGGACGCAGCGCGCTCGCCGCTTCGCCCCGCACGAGCAGCGCGCCGATCGGCAAGCCGTTCGCGAGCGACTTCGCGAGTGTGAACGCGTCCGGCTGCACGTCGTAGTGCTGCTGCGCGAACAGCCGCCCGAGCCGGCCCATGCCGCACTGCACCTCATCGAAGATCAGCAGCGCGCCGCGCTCGTCGCAGATCCGCCGCGCGGCTTCGAGGTACTCGCGCGTGGCAGGCACGACGCCGCTCTCGCCCTGCACGGGCTCCACGAGGAAGCACGCGGTGCGCTCGTCGATCGCGGCGTCGAGCGCGTCGACGTCGTTGAAATCGGTGAACGCGAAGCCGAGCGGCAGCGGCTCGAACCCCTCGTGGTACGCGGGGTTGTCCGTCGCGGCGAGCGCACCGAGCGTGCGCCCGTGGAACGAGCCGTGCGCGGCGAGGATCGTCGTGCGGTCCTTGTCGCCAAGGCGGAACGCGTGCTTACGCGCGAGCTTGATCGCCGCCTCGTTCGCCTCGGCGCCGCTGTTGCAGAAGAAGACCGCGTCGAAGCCGGAGAGCTCGGCGAGCCGGTCGGCCAGCCTGCCCGCGGGCTCGTGATGCACGAGGTTCGAGACGTGCACGAGCGTCGCGGCCTGGTCGGCGATCGCGCGTGCGATGCGCGGGTGCGCGTGCCCCAGCGCGCAGACCGCGATCCCCGAGACCATATCGATGTACGCGTTGCCGGACTCGTCGAAGAGCCAGCACCCCTCGCCGCGCACGATGTTGATCTCGAGCCGGCCGTAGTTCGCCATGAGATGCGGATGCTGCGTCACCAACCGCGCGCCGCGCATCTCTGTCGGGATCATGAAACCACTCCTTTGGGCGGACCGCAGCGTAGCGAGGTCCGCGAAGGCTTCGCGCAGCGACGCCACAGGACATAGGACGGCATCGCCGTCCTTATGTCCGATAGTGCGCGTTGATGCGCACGTAATCGCCCGTGAGGTCGCAGCCCCATGCCGTCGCGGTCGCCGCGCCGATCCCGAGGTCGAGGCGCACGTCGACGTTGTGCTCTTCGAGCACGTGGTGCGCTTCGGCTTCGCTCATCGCCTCGATCGCGCCGCGCTCGACCCAGGTCTTGCCGCCGAGGTAGAGGGACCATGTGTCGGGATCGAGCCCGGCGCCTACCGAACCCGCGGCGGCGATCATGCGGCCCCAGTTCGGATCCTCGCCGTAGAGCGCGGTCTTCACGAGGCTCGAGTTGATCACGGCGCGTGCGACCGTGCGCGCCTGCTTCGCGTCGCGCGCGCCGGTGACGGTCAGCGTGAGCGTCTTCGTCGCCCCCTCGCCGTCCTTGACCATCGCGATCGCCAGGTCGCGGCACACCGCGGTCAGCGCGGCGCGCAGGCCCGGCGTCGCGTCGTTCGTGCCGGGCTTCGCGGCGCAGTACACGGCATCGTTGGTCGACATGTCGCCGTCGACGGAGATCATGTTGAAGGTGCCGTCGGCGGCTTCGCGCAGCGCCTCCCCCAGCGACGCGCGCGAGACGCCGGCGTCTGTCGCGAGGAACGCGAGCATCGTCGCCATCGACGGCGCGATCATGCCCGAGCCTTTCGCGATGCCGCCCACGACGTGACGGCGGCCGTCCTCGTGCCATGCGTACGCCGCGAGCTTCGGCACGTGGTCCGTCGTCATGATGGCCTCGGCGGCGTCGTAGGCGGCCTCCGGACCTTCGGCGAGCGCCTTGTGCGCGCGGTCGAGGCCCTTCGCGAGTCGGTCCATCGGCAGGGTCACGCCGATCACCCCGGTCGATGCGACGACGACTTGCGTCGGGCGGACGCCGAGCAGCGTGGCCGCGTGGCGCGCGGTGTTCTGCGCGTCGCGCACGCCGCGCTCGCCGGTGCACGCGTTCGCGCAGCCGGAGTTGCACACCATCGCGACGACGGCATCGCCGTCGGCGTCCAGGTGCGCGCTCGTGGCGAGCAGCGGCGCCGCCTTGATCTCGTTCGTCGTGACCACTTCCGCGCAGACGTGCGGCCCCGGCAGCGCGATCAGCGCGAGATCGGCCTTGCGCTTCTTGATGCCGGCGTGCACCCCCGTCATGCGCACGCCCGGAACGGCGCCGAGCCCGCCGCGCACCTCGATGAGGCGAACCTTGCCGTCGTGAACGGCACCGTTGCCATCCTGAGCACGCGTGGTGTCACCCTGAGCACGCGTCGTGTCATCCTGAGCACGCGTCGTGTCATCCTGAGCACGCGTCGTGTCATCCTGAGCCTGTCGAAGGGCGTTGGCCGATGGATCAGCCGACTGTTGTGCGGGCATCGAGACCAGTCTCCTCCGGAAGGCCGAGCATCAGGTTCATGTTCTGGATCGCTTGTCCGGCCGCGCCCTTGCCGAGGTTGTCGATCGCGGACAGCACGTGCACCACGCCGTCGCGCTCGGCGACCGCGAGGTGCGCGTCGTTCGTCCCTTCGAGCGCCGGCAGATACGGCGCGCGCACGTCGCGGAATACGGTCACGAACGGGTTCGCCGCGTAGAACCGCTGGTAGAGCGCGACGACCTCCTCGCGCGCGATCGGTTCGCGCGGCACGAGGTAGACATCCGCGAGGATCCCGCGGCTGAGCGGGACGACGTGCGGTGAGAAGACGATCGGCGCCGCGATGCCCGCCTCGCGCGACTCCTGCACGATCTCCGTTCCGTGGCGATGGCCGTTCAAACCGTACGCGCGCACGTCGCCGTACACTTCGGCGAACAGCGACGGCACCGACGGCGTGCGCCCCGCCCCGGTGATACCGCTCTTCGCGTCGATGACGATGGTTGCGATGCGCGACGCGATGCGCTCGAGCGGTACGATCGCGAGCAGCGATGCCGTGACGTAGCAGCCCGGATTCGCGACGAGTCGCGCGCGTGCGATTCCGTCGCGATACCGCTCGGGGAAGCCGTACACGGCTTCGCCGGCGTTGGCCTGCAGCCGGTACGCGTCGGAGAGGTCGATCACGCGCGCCCCGCGCGCGAGGAACGCCGGCGCCTGCTCGCGCGCGAGATCGTGACCGCCCGCCAGGAAGACGACATCGCCTTCGCGCACGCGCATCGACACGACGCCGCTCTCCTCGAGCGCCACGTGTACGTGCGGCAGCCACGGAAAGACGTCGGCGACGGCGACACCGGGCTGCGAGCGGCTCTCGAGCACACCGAGCGCGGCGTTCGGATGGCGGTCGATGAGACGAATCAGCTCGGCGGCAGCGTAGCCGCTCGCGCCGACGACGTGCGCGGTGATCATCGCGCCACCGCCGCCTCGATCAGGCGCGCGCGCTCGTCGTACAACGGCTGCATCATCGACTGCAGGCGCTCGACCGCGGCGGCCGGCGCGCTCCGCGGGTGTCCGGCCGCGAACGGCGGCTGCGGATCGTATTCGAGCGCGAGCTGGATGCGCTCCGCGACGGCCTGTCCGCGGAGCTCGGCGACGAGCGCGAGCCCGAAGTCGAGCCCCGCCGTCGCGCCGCCGCCCGTGATGCGGTTGCGATCGCGCACGACGCGCTCGTGCACGGGAATCGCTCCGACCGCCGGCAAGAAATCCATGAATCTCCAATGCGTGGTCGCGCGATAGCCGCGCAGCAGGCCGGCCACACCCAGCACCAGCGCGCCGGTGCAGACGGACGTCACGTACGCGGCCGCATCGCCGCGCTCCGCGAGAAACGCCAGGGTCGCCGGATCGGCGAGCGCGTGCCGGATCCCGGCGCCGCCCGGCACGAACAGCACGTCGAACGGCGGGGCGTCCTCGAGGGTCGCCTGCGGCACGAGCTGCACGCCGCTCGTGGCGACGATCGGCTCCTTGCGTGCGGCGATCAGGAGCGTCCGTACGTCGGGAGCGGGCGCGAGCAGTTCGAGCGGACCGATCAGGTCCACCATCTGCACCTCGGGAAACACCAGCATTCCGATCGTCGTCATGTCGTCTCCAGTGTTCGCGACGCGCCGGCGATCGCCGCGCGCGTCGCCGCGAGCGCGTCGCGCACGGCGTCCGGATGCGTCGATCCGAGCGTGCGCTTCGCCAGGACGGATGCGCGCGCGTCGAGCGGCGCCTCCGGTATCCCAAGATGCTCGAGGTCGCGGCGATCGAGGTCGCGGCCTTCGGCTTCGGCCAGCCGCACGCGCTCGCCGACCGCGCGGTGAGCGTCGCGCGCGGTCGCGCCCTTCGCGATCAGCGCATCGGCCAGATCGGTCGCTACCGTGTAGCCGGCGCCGGCACGCTCGGTCATGACGGCGTGTTGAAAGCGCACGTGCGCGAACGCGCGGCGGAACGCGCCGATCGCGGCCAGCGAGTCCGTCGCGGCGCGAATGACGACGGACTTCGTCTGCTGCAGGTCGCGATGGTACGACAGCGCGACGCCTTTGACGGTCGCAACGGCGCCCGCGTGTGCGCCGATCAACGCGCCGGCGGCGCCGCGAACCAGCTCGAACGGGTCCGGATTGCGCTTCTGCGGCATCAAGCTGGAGCCGGTCGAGGCGGCGTCGTCGAGCCGCACGTAGCCGAAGGCGGGCGTTGCCCACACGACGAGCTCTTCGCTCGGCCGCGACGCCGTCAGGACGGCGCGCATGCACGCCTCGACGAGATCGAGCAGCACGTCGCGGTCGCCGACCGCGTCCAACGCGTTGGGTGCCGGCGCAAGGAAGCCGAGCGCCGCCGCCGCTCGCTCGCGGTCGAGCGGCAGCGATGAGCCTGCGAGCGCGGCGCTGCCGAGCGGTGAGAAGCGCGCCGCGTCGCCGGCGACGCGCGCGAAGCGTTCGGCCGCGCGCACGAAGCCCCGCGCGACCGCGTCGATCCACAGCGCGAGCAGAATCGGCTGCGCGGGCTGCCAGTGCGTCGTTGCCGCGACGAGCGTCCCGCGTTCGAGCTCTTCTCCGGCGCGGTCCGCGCACAGTGCGGCAACGTCGAGGCACGTGCGGGCGCCTTCGCGTGCGCGGTCGAGCGCGAAGAGCAGCATCGTCGTCGCGACTTGATCGTTGCGGCTGCGGCCGCTGTGCAGCCGGTCGCCGGCCGGGCCCGCGATCTCGCGCACGCGCGCGTCGATCGCGCCGTGCACGTCCTCGAAGTCGCGAGCGGTCGCCCAGACCGCGAACGAACCGTCGTCGACCTCACCGCCGACGCGCTCGAGCGCGATGCGCAGCGCGCCGGCATCGCCGGGCGAGATGATCGCGCCGCCGAGCAGCGCGTCCACGTGCGCCAGCGAGCAGCGGACGTCGAACGCGGCAACGGCGAGATCGTCGCGCAGCGATGAGCCGTACGCGAGCAGCGCGGCGTCGGGCGCCGACGCGAAGCGCCCGCCCCACTGGAGCGTCGGCGCGTCGGACGGCCCCTGAAAAATCAAAAGCGCGCCGTTGCCGGCGCGCCCGTCGATCCGTTCCGTCATCCGTCTACGCCATGCAGAACGGACCCGGTACGAATCGTACGGGCGCGGCGCTCGGTCGGCGAAGGGTGATCGCGGTGATGCTCACGAGTGCATAGTCATACCGCACGGAGCGCGGCTTCGTCAAGCGCTTCGCGCCGATCATCGCACTAGCTCATCACCGGCGTGGCGCGTTCCGCCGCTTCGGCCGCTTTCGCCGCGCCCGCGGCGACGGGCAGGCCGTGGATCTGAATGAAGCCGCCGGCCGCGTCGTGCCGGAACGTGTCGCCGGCGCCGTAGGTCGCGAGCGATTCGTCGTAGAGCGCGAACGGCGAGCGCGATCCGGTCACGACGGCGCGGCCGCGGACGAGCCGCATGCGCACCTCACCGGTGAGCCGCTCGGCGATCTTCGCGTTGAACGCGTCCAGCGCACCGCGCAGCGGCGACGACCACAGCGCGTCGTAGATCAGCTCCGCGTACTTCTGGTCGAGCGCCGCCTTCAGCCGCAACTCGTCCCGCGTGAGCGTGAGCCGCTCCAGAGCCTTGTGCGCTTCGATGAGCGTGACGCTGCCCGGGCACTCGTAGACCTCGCGCGACTTCAGCCCGACGACGCGGTCCTCGATCATGTCGATGCGCCCGACGCCGTTCGCGCCGGCGAACTTGTTCAGCTCGAACACCATCTCGGCGCCCGTCAACTCCCCCTCGTCCTGACCCTTCGCCGAGCTCACGAAAAGCGCGGGGATTCCGTGCTTGAACGCGATCACGACCTCGGCGCCGGCCGCAGGCGCGGCTCCGGGCGCGACGCTCCACGCATACGCATCCTCCGGCGGCGCGTTCCACGGGTTCTCGAGCACGCCGGCCTCGATCGAGCGGCCCCACAGGTTCGCGTCGACGGAGTACGGCTTCGCGGCGGTGTGCGCGATCGGCACGCCGTGCGCTTGCGCGTACGCGATCGCGTCGGGCCGCGACAGCGGTTTGTCGCGCAGCGGCGCGAGCGTTTTCAGATGCGGCGCGCGCGCGCGCACGCCGACCTCGATGCGAACCTGGTCGTTGCCCTTGCCGGTGCATCCGTGCGCGACGGCGTCGGCGCGGCACTGCTCCGCGGTCTCGACCAGAAGGTCGGCGATCAGCGGCCGCGACAGCGCCGCGCTCAGCGGATACACGCCCTGGTAGAGCGCGTTCGCGGCGAGCGCCTTGTACGCGTAGTCGGCGATGAACCGCTCGCGCGCGTCGATCAGCACCGCGTCGAGCGCGCCGAGCCGCAGCGCCTTGCCGCGCACGGCTTCGAGCGCATCCTGCGAGCCTTCGCCCGACACCATGTCCGACTCGCCGAGGTTGAGCGTCATCGCCACGACCTGATGGCCCTGGTCGATGAACTGCTTGAGCAGCACCGAGGTGTCCAGGCCGCCCGAGTAGGCAAGAACGATCTTCACGGGCCGTGCTCCGCGCGCATGTCTTCGAAGCGTTGCCGGATCACCGGCGTCTTCTCCGGCGATTCGACGATGACGAGAACGGTGTCGTCGCCGCCGATCGTGCCCAGCACCTCGGGCCAGTCCGCGCCGTCGACGGCAGCCGCGAGCATCATGGCCGTCCCCGGGTGGGTCCGGAGAACGATCTGGTTGAGGGCGGAGCGGACGCCGACGACCACCTCGGAGACGACGCGGTGCAGCCGCGAGGAGAACGTCGGGCCGAGCGACGGCTCGACGTACTTGAACGCGCCGCCGGAGCCGCCTTTCAGCGGCACTTTGAGCAGTCCGAGCTCCTTGATGTCGCGCGAGACGGTCGCCTGCGTCACCTCGTAGCCTTGCTGCTCGAGGAGCGACGCGAGCTCGTCCTGCGAATGGACGGGCCGCGCGGCGATCAGCGAGAGGATCGCGCGCTGGCGTTTGGTCTTCGGCTGCTGTACGTCTATCATCGTCCCGTCGTCATCTCAGTCGGTGAGCCCCCGCAAGTCCGTGAGGAGCGAGAGCAGCAGCGCCTTCTGCGCGTGCAGACGATTCTCGGCTTGGTCGAAGACGACGCTGCGCGGGCCGTCGATGACGTCGGCTGCCACCTCTTCGCCGCGGTGCGCCGGCAGGCAGTGCATGAAGAGCGCGTGCTTCGCGGCCGCGTCCATCATCTCGGCCGTGACTTGATACGGACGCAGCGCCGCGAGATTCCGCTCGAGGAAGCGTTCCTCGCCCATCGACGTCCACACGTCGGTGTAGATGACGTCGACGTCGCGCACCGCCCGCAGCGGGGAGGTGAATGCGCGCGCGTGAACTCCGTGCTGCGCGCCGAGCTTCACGAGCTTGGCGAGAAACGCATCGGACGGGCGGTGCGTCGGCGGCGCGGCGAAGCTGACCGACATCCCGCACATCGCGGCCGCTTCGGCCAGCGAGGCCGCGACGTTGTTGCGCGCGTCACCGACGAACGCGAGCCGCAGGCCTTGCAGCGTGCCGAACCGCTCGCGAATCGTCAGGAGGTCCGCGAACGCCTGACACGGGTGCGCCGCTTCCGAGAGCGCGTTGATCGTCGGCACGGTCGCGGCGCCGGCGAACCGGACGAGCGGCTCGTGGGCGTGCGTCCGGTACACGATCGCATTGCCGTAGCGCGAGAGCACGCGCGCGGCGTCCTCCGGCGTCTCCCGGCTGCCGATCCCGACGTCGCTGCCGTTCACGGCGATCGCGTGCCCGCCGAGCTGCGTCATCCCGGTCTCGAACGAGACGCGCGTGCGCAGCGAGGGCTGCTCGAAGAGCATGACGAGCGTCTTGCCGCGGAGCAGCGTCATCTGCTCGCGCCCGCGCGCCTTGAGGGTTTGCGCCACCGCCAGGAGGCTGACGAGCTCGTCCGCGCCGAGATCGGCCACCGTCAGCACGTTTCGGCCGCGCAGCCGCGATGCGGCGGGCAAGGACGTCACCATTGCATAAGTATACGCTGTGCGCATAAATATGCAAGAGTGCCTCGGCGGTGCCTTGCTCGGCCGCCGGCGCGGCAGGAGCGCCGGGGCTCGACCACCGAGGGCTTCGGGGTGCTGATCGCGCTCAAGTACGGCGGCAACGCGATGGGGGCGGCGGTCGATGCGGACCCGACCCTCGACGAAGTCGCGTCGCTCGCCGCCCGGGGCGATCGGGTCGTGCTCGTCCACGGGGGCGGCCCGCAGATCGACGCGGAGCTCGACGCCAAGGCGATCGACGAAGTCCGCGTGCAGGGGCTGCGGGTGACGGGCCGGGCGACGCGCGACATCGTCGAGTACGTCCTCTGCGGCACCGTCAACAAGGCGGTCGTGCGGGCGCTCGCGACGCGCGGAGCGCGCGCGGTCGGCATCTCCGGCGAGGACGGCGGCCTGCTCGTCGCGCGGCGGGCCGGCGCCGTGAACGGCGTCGACCTGGGCTACGTCGGCGGCGAGATCGCGCGCGTCGACGCGACGGCGCCGCGGGCGCTGCTCGACGCCGGGTTCGTGGTCGTGGTCGCGCCGCTGGCGCTCGACGCGGCCGGGGGCGGGGCGCTGAACTGCAACGCCGACACGGCGGCCGGCGCGATCGCGGGCGCGCTGCGTGCGGATGCGTACGTCGTGATCACCAACGTCGCGGGCGTCCGGCGCGCCGTCGACGATCCGGACTCGATCATCGAGCGGCTGACGACCGCGGAAGCCGAAGCGTACATCGCCGACGGCACGTTCACGGACGGCATGATCCCCAAGATGCGCGCGGCGATCGCGGCGGTCCGCGGCGGCGCGGCGCGCGCCGTCGTGGCGGGCGCCGGATTCGGGGCGATCGACGCCGCGCTGCGCGGCCTGGGCACCGAACTCGTCCGGTAGCGGCGCGCCTCGGGGCGCCGTCCCAGGACGTCCTGTGGAAGTCGCGGTACTACTGCGAGCGTGAACCCCCCGCACGTCGTTTCTTTCAACGGCGAGCTTGACATTTGGAAAGAGGACGAAGTCGAGAAGCGCCTCGCCGTCATCGACGGCGGTGTGCCGGTCGTCATCGACCTCTCCGACGTGCGTTACATCGATAGCGCATTCGTCAGCGCGCTCGTGCGCCTGCGGCGCCGTGTGCCGTCCTGCTCGATCACGATCGTGGCGAAGGCGCCGTCCGTCTTGCGCATCTTCGAGCTCACGGAGATGCGCCGTCTCTTTCAGATCACGGCGGCATCGCCGAACGGCTGACGCTGCGCTACTGCTTGGAGCTCTCGCCCCGGCGCGCGTGCTCGTCCGCGTTCGGATCCGGCTTCGTGCGCGGTGGAACGGCCCGCAGGTCGACCGGCGGCAGGTTCGCGGCGGCCAGCGCGGCGTTCAGCGTCCGCACGTCGCCTTCCACGAACGCGCGGTAACGCGCGAGGGCTGCCGCGCCTTCCCGCTGCAGCGCGGCGCCTTCCACCGACTCGGCGCCGGTCGGCGCGCCCGGCGAGAGATCACCGATGAACGTGAGGACGCGCTCGCGCAGCAAGTCCTCGAGGAAGTCGTCGTCTTGATCGTTGAGCGGCTGCGAGCTGATCGCCGACTCGATCCGCTGGGCCTCGGCCAGCACCGCGCGCATGCGCTGCGCGAGCGCCGTGTCGCCGATCGATGCGATGCGCGGCGAAAGCTGCACGCGCACGTTGTCGAGCCCGTTGAGTGCGTCGTCGAGCGAGGAGAGCTCACCGTACATCGCGGTCGCGAAGCGATCGCCGCGAAGCTCGTCCGCTCGCGAGGCGACGCGCGCGTCGCGCAGCACGCGGATCCTCTGGACGTACGTCGCGCCGTCGCGGCGCAGCCGCACCGTGTACTCACCGCTTGGCAGCGGCGAACCGTTCGACGGCCCTTGATCCCATTTCGCCACGCGGCGCCACGGCGCCGGCGGATCTCGGTCGAGCGACCACGCGACGCGATTGTAGCCGCCGGCATTCGGGACGTTCGGATCGTCCTCGCCGTTTTCGTCGTGCGTTCCGCTGATGCGACGCACGATCGTGCCCCGGGCGTCGGCGATCTCGAATACCGGCGGCGACGACGCCGGCGCCGGCTGCCAGAATGTGAACGTCGCCGGCGCCACGTCCGCTTCACCGCGGTCGTTCACGGTCGGAGTGTCGCGCTGGAGCGGCACCGCGTCGCGCATCGCAAAGAGCTGCACGCGAGCGGTCGTGCCGCGCAGCGGCGCGAGGTCGTCGAAGACGTACATCCCGCGGCCGTGCGTCGCCGCGATCAGATCGTCCGATGCCGGCTGAATCGCGAGATCGCGCACCTCCACGGCAGGCAGCCGGGCGGGAAAGGGCTTCCACGCCGCGCCCGCATCGTTGCTCCACCAGACGCCCTTGCCCGTCGCGGCGTAGAGCACGCGTGCATCGCGCGGGTCCTCCCGCACCGCGTGCACTTCGCTCGCCGGCAGACCGGCGACGATCGCGCGCCACGTGCGGCCGAAGTCGCGCGTGACGTACACGTACGGCGCGCGATCGCCGGCGAAGTGCCGGTCGACCGCGGCGTACGCGGTCGCGGCGCTCGCGTGCGACGGCTCGACGCACGCCACGCGCCCGTCCGCGTCGACGCCCGGAATCGCGACATTCGACCAGTGCGCGCCGCCGTCGCGTGTCAGCTGCACCAGCCCGTCGTCGGTCCCGATCCAGATTTGATGCGTGGCGAGGGGCGACGGCGCGACGGCGAGGATCGTATCGAACGTCTCCGCACCGGTCACGTCGAGCGTCAGCGGACCGCCGGAGAGCCCTTGGCGATCCTTGAGATCGCGCGTGAGGTCGGGACTGATCGGCACCCAGTGCATGCCGCCGTCGGTCGTGCGAAACAGGACGTTCCCGCCGGCGAACACGACGCGTGCATCGTGCGGGTCGAACGCGATCGGCGTCTCCCAGTTGAATCGGTAGCGCAGCAAGCGCGGCGCCACGACGTTCTGATCGCGAAGGTAGGGCGACACGTCGAGCGCACTGCCCGTGCGCGCGTCGTACCGCTGGAGCTCTCCGGCGTTGTCGCCGCCGCCGGCGGACGACCAGACCGTGCGGCCGTCGCGCGGGTCCGGCAAGACCCACGTGCCGTCGCCGCCGCCGACCCGCATCCAGTCGCGCGCGAGGATCCCGCGCGGGTCGCCGGTGCGCGCCGGGGCGCACCACGAGCCGTTGTCCTGCAATCCGCCGCACACGCGGTACGGCGTGCGCAGGTCGTACGCGGCATGGTAGAACTGCGCGATCGGCAGTACGTTGCGCCACGACCACGACGTGCCGCCGTCGTGCGAGACGCCGACGCCTCCGTCGTTACCTTCGAGAATCGTGCGGCCGTTCGCCGCGATCCAAAGGTCGTGATGGTCGCCGTGCAGCCCCCGTCCGCTCACGTGCCACGTCGCGCCGCCGTTGGTGCTTTCGGCCAGCCGTACGGACACCGAGAACAGGTGATCGGCGTTGTGCGGGTCGACGACGACGCGCGTGTAGTAGAACGGCCGCTCGTCGATCAGCGTGTTCGTCGACGTCAGTTTCCACGTTGCACCCGCGTCGTCGGACCGCCACAGCAAACCGTCCTTCGATTCGACGATCGCGTAGATGCGGCGCGCGTCGCTCGGCGCGATCGCGATTCCGATACGCCCCGTCGCGCCCGTGGGAAGGCCGCTGCCGGTGAGACGTTTCCACGTCACGCCGCCGTCGACGGACTTGTAGATGCCGTCGTCGTCCCCCCCGCTCGTGACCGTCCACGCCGAGCGCCGGAAGCGCCACATCCCCGCGTAGAGGACGTCGGGGCTCTTCGGGTCCATCGCGACGTCGGATGCGCCGACGCCGGGACCGAGGTAGAGCGTTTTCGTCCACGTCGCTCCTCCATCGGTGGTCCGGAACACGCCGCGTTCCGCGTTGTCGCGAAACGGGTCGCCGAGCGCCGCGACCAGCACGCGCTTCGTGTCGCGCGGATCGATCAGCACGCGCGCGATCTGCGATGTCTGCTCGAGGCCGAGATGCTTCCACGTCTTGCCGCCGTCCGTCGAGCGATAGACGCCGTCGCCGGGGATCACGTCGTTGCGCGGCCACGCTTCGCCCGTGCCGACCCACACGTCGTTCTTGTCGCGCGGGTCGATGGCGATCGCGCCGATCGACTCGGTCCCTGCCGCGTCGAAGACGGGCGTCCAATCCGCGCCCGCATTCGTCGAGCGCCACACGCCGCCGCCCGCGGCGCCGGCGTAGAAGAGCGCCGGATCGAGATCCGTTCCCGCTACGGTCGCCACGCGGCCGCCCGCCACGGCCGGGCCGATGCTCCGCCAGCGCATCGAGGGCGTCGGCGAGGCGGCCGGCGACGGCGACGCACTCGGCGCGGGCAAAGGCGGACGACTCGGGTCCTCGGCGCGCGCGACGGTCGCGACGGCGACGATCAGCGATGCAATGAACGGAAGCACGAGCGCGCGGAGCCGCATCGCCGCTGCTACGTCGCGGCGGGAACGGGCTCCGTCCTCGCGGTGCGCGTTCGGGTGCCGCCGACCGTCCCCGGGGTGTAGGCGAACGCCGCTCGGAGCGGGTCGCAAGGACGGTCGACGACGGCTCCCCGGTAGCATACTTGCACGCATCGCGCAATACCACACTGCACGGCGCCGACCGTATACTTCCGGCGTGTCCGACAGCTTCGGCGAGCGGTTGCGCTCGCTGCGCCTGCGCCGGCATCTTACGCCGAGCGCACTCGCGCACGCCGTCGGCGTGACGGAGGGGGCCATCCGTCAGATGGAGTCGGGTCAGACGAAGAGTGCGAGCTTCCTCGTCGGCCTCAAGCTCGCAGTCGCGCTCGACGTCACGCCCTGGTATCTCGCGACCGGGCGCGACGGCCCGTCGGAAACGGAATCAGCTTCGCCGGATCGGCTCGTCGCGGTACTGGAGCGTCTGTCGCTCCAAGTAAGCGCAATCGATCGGCGCGTGAAAGCGCTGGAAGCCCGGCGGCGCGGCGGTACGCGGCGAAAAGGTCAAGAATGATCTCGGGCGGCTGGTACACGCTGCCGTTGTAGCCGGTCACGATGCCATCTGGCTGGCACCGCCGCGCGGCGGAGCGCGCCGCGGGCCGCTGACCGCACGATCGGCTTGGAGGGGTGGCCGACAGCTCCGCCCGGAAGCTCAGTTCGCGGCCCGCCGGCCGCGCGTGGGGTGGACTATGAGCGGCGAACTACGGCAACTCGTCGATCACTTGGCGGAGAAGATCGGCGACGGATCGGAGCACATTCCCGGCGAGCGTTGCGTCAAAGGGCTCGCCCAGGGCACCGCCGGTCCCATCGCGCCCGTCACCGACCCGAACAAGGCGAAGGCGGAGAGCGCGGTCAAGGCGGCGGCGCGCAGCTCGGCGATCGCGGATGCGCAAACGAAGTGCGACGCGGGCACGTGTTCGAAAGCCGGCGCGAAGTGCACGTTCGTGAAGATGATTGAGGCGAGCAGCATCGATGCGACGCCGGTGAGGAATGCGCAAGGCCGTATCGACTGGACCGCCTCCGTGCGCAGCTTCGACGTCTGGGGACCCTGCATTTGCGTGAAGGCGGCCGAAGACGACGAGCGCGACGGTCTGAAAGGACGCGCGCCCTCGGAATCGCCCGCACCGCCGAGCCGAACGCATCGTCTCGTTTTCGAGGTAGGCGCGGCACCGAAGATTCCGAACCTGCAGACGCCGTGCGAAGGCGGCCGGCTCCAGGTGAGGCACGCCTATTCCACATGCATCGGCGGCACGTGGCACGTCGTCGAAGACGACTACTACGAGTGTCCTCCGGACATGACGAGCCGGAGCTTTCGCGTGATGGACATCGACACGGAACAGCCCTGCTCGGAATCGCGCCCGAGCCCCATCGGTTCCGTGTTCAAGGGGCTCGATCCGACGTGTCAGTCGCCGGTCAAGATCGGCGCGATCGTCCTCTCGCAGTGCCCGTCGGGCACGTGGGAGCACGCGACCTACGACATCTTCGAGTGCAGCGACCACAGCAAGCGCGTCGCGACTCCCGCGACGCGAATCGAGGTGACGACGATCCCGTGCACCTCCGATCCGGGGAAGCCGCCTGTCTGATCCGAGCGTCGGCTTCGGCGGAAGCGACGCGTGCAACGAACGACGTAGCGCCGTGTTCGAGAGCGTGTGGAACGCGAGCTGGACGAACGCGGCTACGCGGTGACCCGGGGACTGCTGGACGCA
>CAVYTL010000008.1:0-10531 GCA_963771525.1 Vulcanimicrobiota bacterium
GCGGTTACGATGTCGCGCCATTACGACTACCCGGCGCCCGTACCTGGGCTGTACGGACAGCCGCCCTGGCAGCTCACCGGTGACGTGCGCGTGCGCGTGGCGAAACAAATCCTGATCGACGTGTCCAGACAGTACTTCTTCAACTTCGCCAACGAGCGGTGGACGCCGCAGTTCGGCTTCCAGGTGTCGCCGTGATCCTGCGTACGTTCGCAACCGCCGCCGTCGCGGCCATGCTCGCCGCCGCGGCACTGCCGTCGCTCGCGCAGCAGCCGTCACCGTCGCGCGCCGCCGCGCCGGCGCCGGCGTCGCCGTCGTTTCCAGCCGCGCCGCCGACGGTGCCGCCGGCGCCCTCGACACCGGCGCCTGCGCCGTCGCACGGTGCGCCGTCCGCGACGCAGGCGCCGGCGGCCGAGCAGGTGCCCGCGAACCTCCTGCGGTTCACCGGACAAATCCTCGACGTGCGCGGCGGCTACGTCTACTACTCGACGGGCGATGCGTTCAAGCTCGCGCCGTCGCCGCGGATCGACGACTACGACACGGGCAAGCCGCTCGCGAGCCCGCCGAAGGCGAAGATGTTCGCACGCGCGATCTTCGATACGGCGACGAAGCAGGTCACGCGCCTCGACGTCACGTCGCGCCGCTTGCCGCAGGACACCGCGTTCGCGCCGGTCGCGCAGGAGATGACCGCGACGCAGAAGGCCGTCGAGCGCGCGCCGGAGATCGTCGGCGTGCCGGTCACCGGCAAGGAGGTCGCCGTTGCGTTCGTCGTCACGGTCCCTGCGACGACGCCGCTCACGGCGAACGTGTACATCAGCACCGACGCGAGCGGCTGGAACCCGCAGGCGATCAAGATGGACCGCATCGACGCGCGCCGCTATCGCGCCGTGCGGCGCTTCGCGTCGGGGACGAAGTTCGCGTTCCGCGTCACGCGCGGCAACTGGAACACGGTCGAGCTCGGTCCCGACGGACTCGAGGCCGCGCCGCACCAGTACTTCACCAAGGAAGTCGACGCGCAGTCCGCCGAGGTGACCGTGTACGCGTGGAGCGACAACCGGACGGGCTCGCCGTCGGTCGCGCAGCCGGGCGCGATCCCGACGCCGTACAATCCGAACCCGTTCCCGGCGGGCTTGTATCCGCACGGGGGCCCGAGCCCGACGTATCCGATGCCGACGGCGCGGCCGGCGAACCCGTTCCCCAACGTCCCGCACTAGCGTGCGCCGCGCGCTCGCACTCGCCGCCGCGACCGCCGCCGTCGCGGCGCCGTGCGCGGCAAGCGCGCGTGCGACGGTCGCGCTCGACGGCGGATCGTTGACGTTCTTCGCCGACACGCTCGCGCTCGTCGCGCGCGACGGCGCCACGCTCGCGCTCGCGGACGGCACGCGCGGCCGCGCCGACGCGGCGTACGTCGACTTGCGCAACGACCGCGCGGTGCTGGCGGGACACGCGCACGTCGTGCACGGGCGCGCGGCGCGCGACGCCGACGCGATCGTGATCGATCTCGACGATCCGCGCGTCGACCTTCTCGACGCGGCGTCGGGCGTCACGGAGACGACGCGCGCGCTCGGCGCGCCGAAGCCGGCATCGTTCGATGCGGCCCGCTTCGCGTTTCCGGACGTCGACGACCGCAACGCGTTCATCCGCTCGAAGCGCGCGCGCATCACGCCGCACGCCGACGTACGGTTCACCCCGGCGGCCTTCCCGACGTCGGTCGGCGGTGTGCCGGTGCCGTCGTACCTGTACACGTACGCAACCGCGATCGGCTTCAGCTCGAACAGCCTGCCGGGCGCGTCGTTCGATCAGCCGTACGGGCTCTGGGGATCGCCGACGTCCCTGACGGCGCTGCACGCGCGCTGGGAAGAGGGCATCGGTCCCGCGCTGGGTTTGCAGCAGCAGCTGGTCTCCGGCGACGATGCGTACGCGAACGCGTCGATCGATCAGCCGCTGCACGGCTACTCCGTGCGCGGCTTCAACGCGTACCGCCGCATGGGCGCGCGCTACACGGTCGAGCTCGACGGGACGGACACGATCTACGGCGCGCTCGCGCACATGGGGCTCACCGCGGCGTTCGGCGCCGCCGGCGCGCGCTTCGACTACTCGCGCACGTCAAGCGGCGGCTCGTCGATGACGGCGACACTGCGGTCGCCCGACAAGCCGTTGTTCGGAGGCGTGACGTACCGCCTCAGCACGAGCATCGGCTTCGACGCGCAGCGCGGAGGCCTCCTCACCGCGCTGCCCGATTACCGCGCCTACGCGACCGTGTGGCGGCACGGCGTCGACGTTTCGCTCGCGAGCCCGACGATACGCGTGCCGTTCGGCGCGACGCTGACGGCGACGGTCGACGGCAACCGCACGTGGTACGACTTTCCGCATCGCAACGACTCACTGTCGGGCTCGGCGCAGCTGTCCAAAACGCTGATCCGGCACGCGGGCCAGCCGCGGCTCGCGCTGTTCGCCGGCTACATCGGCGCGTGGAATCAGGACGTCTACCCGACGGCGCAAGCGCTGTTCTACCCGACGGCGCTCGAGCCGATCATCTTGCCGGACGGCACGCCGTACGACGGCTACGCCGCGTTCAGCGGTGCGCAGACGTTTCGCGCCGTCGACGCGCAGCTGCAGTACACGCCCAACGTCGACACGACGCTGCGCATGACCGTCACGCACACGAGCGACTTCCCGCAATACGACGGCTTCGGCCGGCCGGTGTGGGCCGTGGTCGCGGACGCGCGGTTCCGGCCATTCCGGAACATCGGGATCGACATCGGCCGCGAGTACGACTTCGCCTGGGGCGGGACGCGCTGGCTGCCGCGCTGGAACTTCGCCGTCACGCCATGAACCTCGCGCTGACCCTCCTCGCGGCCGCCGTGACGTTGTACCGGATCGTGCCGCTCGCGTGCACCGGCGACCGGCTCGCCGTCGCGGGGGCAGGCGTGCTGCGCCTTGCCGACGGCAGCTCCTGCGCGGCCGTCGTACCGGGCCGCCCGGTTGCGATCGCGCTCGACGCCGACAACCGCGCCACCGTGCACGCACTCACGTCCGACGCGCTGCCGCCGGGGAAGATCCCCCGCGCGGCCTACGTCGTCGCGCCCGCGGCGCAGCGCGACACCGACGAGACGCAGCAGGTCGACTCGACGATCGACGTCTTCGTGCCGCCGCGCACGCCGCCCGGCGACGACATCTACGTCAGCACGGAGCGCAGCGGCTGGTCGCCGTCGGAGCTGCGCATGAACCGCATCGATTCGCGCCACTTTCAGATCGTGGTGAAGCTGAGCCGCGGCGCGCGGCTCGCGTTCCGCGTCACGCGCGGATCGTTCGGCACGATCGAACGCGACGCGGCCCGTACGCTGCCGCCCGCGCACATCGCGCTCGGCGAGCCGAACGCGCGCGTCCGCGTCGACGTCGCCGCGTGGGCCGACATCGATTAGCCGCTTTCGCCGCCGCGATCACGCCGCGCTGAACGCGTCGTGGATCGGCATCCAGTTCCAGGACGCCTCGCTGCTCGCGATCGTCGTGCCCGCGCTGCTCCTGCAGCTCGCGCCGCACAACCACACCGGCGCGCTCGCGCTGCTGGCGACGCTCTCGGGGATCGCGTACGCGGCGACGCCGACGTTCGTCGGAATCCTGTCGGATCGCGCGCGGAAGCGCGGCGGCGATCGCCGGCGGCAAACGGCGATCGTGCTCGCGATCGACGTCCTCGCCCTCATCGCGATGGCGTACGCGGGATCCACGAACGCACTCGCGAGCGCGCTCGTCGCTGCGACCGTGATGCTGTCGGCGGCGCAGACGATCTACCAGGCGTTGCTGCCCGAGGTCGTGCCGCGCTCGGCATGGGGGATGTCGGCGGGTGTGCGCGGCGCGATGACGCTCGTCGGCACCGTGCTCGGCCTCGCGTGCGCGGCGCTCCTCGCCCCGCGCTTCGCGCTCCTCGCCGCCGCCGCGATCATCGTCGTCGCCGCGGCGACGCTCACGTTGATCCCGAAGGCCGCCGCGAGCGCGCCGGAGACGGTGCATGCGATCGTGCGCGATCGCCACGACCTCGGCGTGACGCTCGTCGCGCGCGGCTGGATCGTGCTCGGCATGACGCTGCTGAACACGTACGTGCTGTTCTTCTTCAGCGACGTGATGGGCGTGCACGACGCGTCGCTGCGCACGGGTCTCGTCGCAGGCGCGGCGCTGGTCGGCGCGATCGCGTCGAGCATCGTCGCCGGCACGCTCTCCGACTCGCTCGACCGGCGCGTGGTGGTCGCCGTGGCGGGCGTGCCGATGACGCTCGCGGCGATCGGCTTCGCGGTGTATCCGAGCGCGAGCGCGCTGTTCGCGTATGCGGCGTTGTTCGGCCTCGGATACGGCGCGGTGTTCTCGGTCGGATGGGCGCTCGCGCTCGACGCGGTTCCTGAGATCGGCGACGCGGCGCGCGACCTCGGCGTGTGGGGCACGCTGTCCAACGTGCCCGCGATCGTCGCGCCCGCACTCGGCGCGTGGATCATCGCGCACGGCACGACGCCGGCGATCGGCTACCGCTGGCTGTTCGCGACGGCGGGCGCGTGCTTCGCGATCGGTTCGCTCATCGTGCTGCGCGTCGGCCGCGCGCCGCTGTACTCGCCGTGGCACGTCGGGCTCGTGCTGCTCACCACGATCATTCGCCAGCCGCTGTTCGCGCTGCGCATGCGGGTGCGCCAGTGGGGACGTCTGCCCGTGCGGCGCGGGCCGATCGTGCTGATCGCCAACCACCAGCACGAGGATGAGTCGGAGCTGATCGTCGAGCGCACGTTCCTGCAAGGCCGGCTGCAGCCGCTGTTCACCGCGTCGTCGCGGCGCATGTACGAGCCGGGATTCTTCGCGATCCGCATGCCGTGGCTCGCGCCGCTCATGCGCGGCGTCAACGCGGGGCCGCTTTTCGTCGCGCTCGGGATGCTGCCGCTCGAGAACGAGCTGTCGGTGCAGCCGCTGCGCTCGCTGGCGCGCGGTGTGACGGATCGCCACGGCGACCTCCCCGTCGACGCGGTGTTTCGCGCGGGCGCGCTCGACGCGATGCCGGCGGGCGCGCGCACGACGCAGCGATCTGCTCGCGCCGCGCAACTTCGCCGCCGGCGAACGGCGCGTGCGCATCGCGCATCTCGTCGAGCCGTATCGCGGCGAAGCGATGGCGGCGCTGCGCGCGGGCGTCGACGCCGACATCGCGCGCATCGCGGGCGTCGTCCGGCGCGGCGCGGGATTCTTCGTGACGCCGGAAGGCTTCTACAGCACCGACGGCCGCATGCGTCCGCTGAAAGGCATCGTCGAGCACCTCGTGCCGATCGCATCGACGTGGCTCGCCGCGATCGCGTTCGATCCGTTCCGCGGGCGACGCCTCTCGCTGCTGTACCGCATCGTGCAGCCTGCGGACCCGCAGCGGCTCGCCGCGTCGCTCGCGGCCGCGCGGCCGGTGACGACGAGCGCGCTGCTCGCACGCTGGATGCTCGCCGCCGGGCTGCCGTTCACACGCGAGGAAGCGCGCGAGGCCGTGACGCGAGCACGCGACGGCCTCCCGCAACGCGCGTTCGTCGATCCGGAGCTCGCGCGCGACGCCGCGCGCTGCGTCGACGAAGCCGTGCGCGTGCTCGAGACGCGCGGCACGCTCGCCGCGGATGCCGGTCGCTACCGGCTCACGGACCGCCGCAGCGATCCGCGTTTCCACGACGTGAACGACATCGTCGCGTACCAAGCAGCGTTCGCCGAAGAGACGATCGCCGCTCTGCTGTCACCCTGAGCCCGTCGGTTGTCACGCTGAGCCCGTCGGTTGTCACCCTGAGCCCGTCGAAGGGTGAGAGAGCATCCTCATCATCGCGCCGCGGCTCGAACGGCTCGTCCCGCTCTGACCCTTCGACGGGCTCAGGGTGACATCGAACCTTACCGGACGGTGATCGGGATGCCGCGTACCGCTTCGACGCCGTCGACGCTGCGCGCGATCACCTGCAGCGTGTATCCATGCCGCAGCCACGGCGGCAGCCACCACGGGACGGTGTAGTTCAGCGAGAAGTGTCCGGGCGCGTCCTCGTGCAGCGGGACGTTGCGGTAGTCGATGCGTGCTTCGACGTAACGCACGTTCAGCGACGTCTCGACGAACCCGTGCACCGCGCGCCCCGGATGGATCTCGGTGGTCGAGATCGACAGCGCCTTGATCACCGGAAAGCCCGACGGCGGGGGCGTCGCGCCGACGTGCCGGTATGTCTCCGCGACGACGCCACCGCCTTGCGCGAGCGCCGCGTGGCCGCCGCTCGACGCAGCGAGCGCCAGCGCGGCCAGGACGGCAAGGGCGAGTCGGTTCACGCGGGGCGGACCTCCGAGGGGAGTGAGAGCGGGCGAGCGGCGAGAAGGACGCCGTCGTGCAGCTTCCTCGCGAGGAGTTCGCCGTCCGGCGCGGCGCCGATGCGACGCTCAGCATCGTCGTCCCCCTCTACAACGAGGAAGACAACGTCGATGAGCTGCTGCGTCGCATCCGGAACGTCGTCGGGTCGCTGGCCGTTCCGCCGGCGGCGTACGAGTTGATCTTCGTCGACGACGGCAGCCGCGATGCGACCCTCGCAAAGCTGGTCGATGCCGCAGCGTCCGACCCGCACGTGCGCGTGCTGTCGCTCTCGCGCAACTTCGGGCACCAGATCGCCGCGACAGCGGGCTTGGACGCCGCGCGAGGCGACGCCGTCGTGCTGATGGACGGCGACCTGCAGGATCCGCCCGAGCTCGTCGAAGCGTTCCTCGCGAAGTTTCGCGAGGGCTACGACGTCGTGTTCGCGACGCGTCGCCGGCGCGCGGGGGAAAGCCGCTTCAAGCTCTACACCGCAGCGATGTTCTATCGCACGATCCGCCGGCTGACGAACGTGTCGATCCCGGTCGACACCGGCGACTTCCGCCTGATGAGCCGGCGCGTCGTCGCGGCGCTGCGCAATTCGCGCGAACGGCACCGCTTCATCCGCGGGCTCGTCTCGTGGGTCGGCTACCGGCAGACGGGGATCGAGTACGACCGCGCCGAGCGCTTCTCCGGGACGTCCAAGTACCCGGTCTCGAAGATGCTGCGGTTCGCGATCGACGGCATCACCGCGTTCAGCGAGATCCCGCTGCGGTTGGCGACCTGGTTCGGGTTCGTGATCAGCGCCGTCGGCTTCGTCGTGGCGCTGTACGAGGTCGGGCTGCGCGTCTTCACCGGCTACAACTTGCCGGGCTACACGTCGACGATCTTCGCGATCCTCTTTCTCGGCGGCGTGCAGCTGATCACGATCGGCATCCTCGGCGAGTACGTCGGCCGCATCTATGACGAGATCAAGGGACGTCCGCTCTATCTCCTCGCAGATAACGTCGGCACGGGGCTCGACGCCGAGTCCGACTCCGAGCCGAGGACCGTCCCCGTCACGAGGTAGTTCCGGACGTAGTCGTCGACCGCGTCCTCGAGCGCCGTGAACGGCGTCTCCCAGCCGGCGGAACGGAGCCGATCGGTCGTCGCGACGGTCCGATACTGATACTTGCCCCGCAGCGCCTCGGGCATCTCGACGTAGTCGATGCGCGGCGAGCGGTCGAGCGCGGCGAAAACCGCGCGTGCGAGGTCATTCCACGTGCGCTCGACGCCGGAACCGGCATTGAAGAGCCCGGACGCGCCCGGCGTGCGACCGAGATACGCCGTCACGGCGGCGGCGTCTTTGACGTAGAGAAAGTCGCGCGTCTGCTCGCCGTGCGCGATGCCGGGACGGTAGCTCTTGAACAGCTCGATCGCGCCGTGCGCGTGGATCTGCTCGAACGCCTTTGCGACGAGACTGCGCATCGAGCCCTTGTGATCTTCGTTCGGACCGAACACGTTGAAGTACTTGATGCCGACGGTGCGGTCGAGCAAGCCTTCGCGGCGCATCCACACGTCGACGAGATGCTTCGAGTACCCGTACATGTTGAGCGGACGCAGCGCGTACGGGTCGAGGTCTTCGCGCATGTCGGTCTCGCGCGCGCCGTACGTCGCAGCCGACGACGCGTACACGAACCGCGCGCCGCGGTCGAGCGCCCATGCGGCGATCTCCTGCGTGCGCCGCACGTTGTTTGCGACGAGGTACGATGCGTCGCGCTCCGTCGTGGACGAGCACGCGCCGAGGTGGTAGACGGTTTCGACCTTCCCGAACGCGTCGCGGTCGCGCGCGATGCGCGCGAAGAAGTCCTCGGCGTCGAGATAGTCCGCGAAGCGCAGCGGAACGAGGTGCTTCCACTTCTCGCTCGTCCCGAGCCGGTCGACGGCGACGATGTCGTCGCTGCCGTCGAGGTTGAGCTGCCGCACGAGCGCGGAGCCGATCAACCCGGCCGCCCCGGTGACGATGGTCGTGGAGATCACGGGGCGGTTAGTTCACCGGCGCGGCGAGGTCCGCATCCCGCACGATGCCGGCGACGATCGGCTGCGGGCGCGGCGCAGCGTCACCGATCGAGAACGCGCGCGCGAGCGCCGCGGCGTCGGCCGACGCGCCGAAGCATTCCGCGAGCACGTCGCCCGCATGCACGCGATCGCCGGTTCGCGCGCGCACGCGGATGCCGGCGAACGGCCCGTCGGCGAGCGTGAGCTCGCGGGCGGCGTCCCCGACCGCGGTCGCGTCGACCGCGCCGACGATTCCGTCGCGCGCGGCACGCGCCTCGCTGCGCGCGGCATCGGGCGCCGCGGACTCGAGCGCCGCGCGCGTGCCGCCCTGCGCTTCGATCAGCTGCACGAGCCGCTCGTACCCCGCTCCGCCGTCGCGCGCGCGCCGCAGGCGGTCCATGGCCTCGCCGTCGGGGACGCCCGCCACACGCAGCATCTCGCGCGCGACGCCGTCGACCGCCGCGGCGAGACGCGGATCGGCGGAGCGCCCGCGCAGGAAGTCGCGCGCTTCGATCGTCTCGATGCCGCTGCCGACGGCGGCGCCGAGGGGCTCGTCCATGTCGCTGACGAGCGCACTGGCGCGCCGGCCGAACCGCGCCGCGAGGCGCACGAGCTCGCGGGCGAGCGCGAATGCGTCGTCGACGGTACGCATGAACGCGCCGCGCCCGGCCTTGACGTCGAACACGATCGCTTGCGCGCCGCCGGCGATCTTCTTCGAGACGATCGAGGCCGCGATCAGACCGACGGACGCGACCGTCCCGGTGCGGTCGCGCAGCGCGTAGAGCTTCTTGTCGGCCGGCACCAGCCGGACGGACTGCGCGGCGATGGCGCAGCCGATCCGCTCGACTTGCGCGACGAACGCGCCGGGGTCGAGATCCGTCCGCACGCCCGGGATCGCCTCGAGCTTGTCGAGCGTCCCGCCGGTGTGGCCGAGGGCGCGTCCCGACAGCTTCGCGACGGGCACGCCGCATGCGGCCACCAGCGGCACCGCGATGAGTGAGACCGTATCGCCGACACCGCCGGACGAGTGCTTGTCGACGATCGGAGGTCCGCCGTGTTGCGGGAAGACGATCGTGTCGCCCGAGCGCACCATCCCTTCGGTCAGGGCATCGATCTCGGCGCCGGCCATCCCGCGGATCGCGCACGCCATGAGCAAGGCTGCAACCGGCGCGTCGTCGATGCGGCCCTGCGCGTAGTCGCCGGCGATCCGCGCCCACGTTGCAGCATCGAGCGTCGCGCCGTCGCGCTTACGCTCCAGCGCGCGCGCAAGCCAGCGTTGGTCCATACGACCCGGAACCGCGTGCGCGAAGCGGGCGTTGCTCGGGGGAACGATGCTGGCCGTGTACGCGCTTCCGCTGCTGATCGCCCTCGCCGCGACGCCGTCCCCGGCCCCGACTGCGGCCCCCACGCCGGTCGCGACGAGCTCGCCTCAGCCTGCGCCCACGGCGTCGCCCGCGCCGGCGCAAAGCCCGACGCCGAGCCCGTTCGGCTACGTCGTGTCGCCGGCACCCGCACAAACCGGCTCGCCGCGCATCGTCGAAATCGCGCTGAACGACCGCGTGCTCCACGCCGGCGGGATGCTGCTCGTGCGCGTGATGACCAGCCCCGACGTCACCGGCGTCATCGCGCGCACCTGGGATCACGCGATCACGATCCCGCAAGGCTCTCCCGGCTACTTCGCGGGGCAGACGCAGCTGCCGGCCGGGATCCCGTTCTTCCTCCTGAACCGCACGTACCAGATCGACTTCGTCGCCTCGACCGCGGACGGCCGGACCGTGACCTACACCTTGCCGGTGCGGCTGGAGCGCTAGCGCAACGCGAAGCCCCGTGCCGGCGGCACGGGGCTTGCGGGATCGCGGCGGGACGCGAGCTTTAGTTCTCGGTCGCGACCTTGACTTCGATCTTGCGCGGCTGCGCCTTCGGGTGCAGGCGCAGGCCGAGCGTGAGCATGCCGTGCTCGACCTTCGCCTCGATCGTCTCCGCGTCGATCTCTTCCGGGAGGAGGATCGAGCGCTGGAACGAGCGCCGCTCGGTCTTGCCGGTCACCGTGAGGACACGGTCCTCGACGGTCACGTCGATGTGCTCGGGCTTGTAGCCGGGAACCGGGATTTCGACGTTCCAGCCGTCGCCGGTCTTGGTGACCTCGCCCTGCAGCGCGTAGCCCGGCGTTCC
>CAVYTL010000009.1:0-41540 GCA_963771525.1 Vulcanimicrobiota bacterium
TCGACAGGGTCAGGGTGACAACCTCAGGATGACAGCCTCACCGCAGGCTCACTAGGATGCTGCGTATCGTCGTTCTCCGCGCGTTGAAGCTCGGCGACTTTCTCAAGGGCGTTCCCGCGTATCGCGCGCTGCGCCGCGCCTTTCCGCGGGCCGAGATCATTCTCGCCGCGCCGCGCGCGCTCGAGCCGCTGCGCGATCTCGCCGGCGACGCGCTCGACCGCATCGTCGACGCGCGTGCGCTGCAGCCGCTCGCGCGCGAGCTGCACGGTGCGGACATCGGCGTGAACCTGCACGGTGCGGGGCCGCAGTCGCACGACGTGCTGCTCGGCGCGCGCGCGCGCGCGCTCATCGCGTTCCGGCACGCCGAGATCGAGCAGAGCGCGGGCGGTCCCGCGTACGATCTCGCGGAGCACGAGGTCGCGCGCTGGTGCCGGCTGCTCGCGCACTTCGGGATCGCGGCCGATGCGCAAGATTTGGATTCGTCGTGCCGCCGGTGCCGGTGCCGCGGCGCATCCGCGGCGCGACGCTCGTGCATCCCGGTGCCGCGAGCGAAGCGCGCCGGTGGCCCGTCGAGCGCTGGATCGAGGTCGCGCGCGCCGAGCAGCGCCTCGGGCGCACCGTGATCGTGACCGGCGGCCCGGACGAGGTGGAGTGCGCGCAGCGCGTCGCGCGCGGCGCCGGCATACCGAGCACGCACGTCTACGCCGGGCGCACGAGCGTGCGCGAGCTCGCGGCGCTCGTCGCCGCCGCGGGGCGCGTCGTGTGCGGCGACACCGGCGTCGCGCACCTCGCGACCGCCTACCGCCGGCCGTCCGTCGTGCTGTTCGGACCGATTGCGCCGGCGGCGTGGGGCCCGCCGCCGCGCCCGTATCACCGCGTGCTGTGGAACGGTACGACGGGCGATCCGCATGCCGGCCGCGTCGATCCCGGTTTGCTCGCGATCGATCCGGCTCGCGTCATCGCGGCGCTGGACGCGCTCGGCGCCTGAACGGCGCCGCGCGTTCTACTTCGCCGGGTCGGAGACCGCGGGCAGCGGCGCGTCGGCGCCGGCGACTGCCGCGTCCGCGTCCGCGGCGAGGGACGGGAGCGCTTCGACGGCGGCCGCCGTGGCGGGCAGCACCGCGTCCGTGCCGGTGACCCACTGCTGCTCGTCCGGCAGCGCGCGCGCGCGTACCGCGATGACGATCGGCGACGGCGCGAAACCTCGTCCGACGCGCGCGTCGAGCTGCTTCCACACGTGCAGCACGCGCACGACGTAGTGTTGCGTCTCCGCGTACGGCGGCACGCCGTGATACTTCTCGACCGCCTTCGGACCGGCGTTGTATCCCGCGATCGCGAGCTTCACGCCGTTCGGCTTGCCGCGGAAGTGCCGCATCAGCGTTCCGAGATACTGCGCGGTGCCGCGCAGGTTTTCGGCGGCGCTCCACGCGTTGACACGCAGCCGCGCGGCGGTCGCCGGCATGAGCTGTCCGAGCCCGCGCGCGCCGACGCGCGACACGGCGTTCGCGCGCCACGCCGACTCGACGGTGACGATCGACATGATGAATCGCGGGTCGAGGTGCGTGCGCCACGCGTCGGCCATGACGGAGCGCGCGTACGCGCGAGCTTTCGCGATCGGCAGCCCCGGGTTGATCGTCCGAAGGACCGACGCGTACGCCGACTCGGTCGGGGCGGGAGCGGGCGCGCCCTGCGCGAGGGCGGGGGACGCGGAAAAGAGGGTCGCGCCAAAGACGAACAGCGCCGCTGCGGAAAGCAGCGTGGGGATTCGAAGCATCGCCGCCCACGTTCGCACGGGCGACGAACGGGACCCTCCTCCTTTTGTCGAGCGGCTCGCGCGCGTTCGAGCGAACCTGACGCGAGGTTTACGCAGCTCGCTTGCGTCGAATCACCCTCGCGCCGTCATCCCGAGCTCGTCGAGGGTTACGCGCGTGCGGTCAGCACCTCGACCATCGCGTCGACGATGTCGGGATCGAACTGGCTGCCGCGCCCCTCGACCAAGCGCTCCATCGCGACCGAGGGTGCGAGCGGGGACGGTACGGGCGGCGGCCGATCATCGCGTTGAAGCAGTCGGCGACCGCGACGATTCGCGCCACGTCGGGAATCTGCTCGCCGCGCAGCCCGTCCGGATAGCCCGCGCCGTCGAAGCGCTCGTGGTGGCTGCGCACGGCGGGCGCGAGATTGGCGATCAGCGGAACCCCGAGCACGATCTTCTCGCCTTCGGCCGAGTGCTGCTTCATCACCGCGAACTCGTCCTCGGTCAAGCTGCGCGGCGCGGTGAGGATCGCGGCCGGCGTCGTCACCTTGCCGATGTCGTGGATCAAGCCCGCGCGCGTCAGATGCAGCACGTCGGACTTCGAGCCGCCGAGCTGTTTCGCCAGGCGGCCGCACCACGATGCGACCGCGCGCGAATGCTCCGCCGTGAGCACGTCGGCTTGATCGAGCTTGACGAGCAGACCGTCGAGCACGACGTCGATCTCGTCGATCGCCTCCACGTTGGTCGAGGACTCGGCGGTGCGCTCTTTCGCGAGCTCCGCGACGATCTCGCGCCGCGCGCGCTCGAAGGCGTGCGCGGTCAGCTCGTCGGCCGACCGGAACGCGACGCTGACCTCGTCGAGCGCGGCAGCGATGACCCGCTGCGCCGGCAGCACCGTGCCGTAGCGGGCGCACGCATCGCCGCTCCAGCGCGCGATCGCGCGCACGTCGCCGCTCGCGGCCGACTGCGCGCAGACGTCGACGAAGCGCGTCGCGAGCACCTTCGCGCCGACGGTTCGTTCCGCGGGGGCGAGCCGCTCGAACGAGTCCTTCACGATGCGCGCCGTGCGCACGCGCACGGACGCCGCGAGGCGCGCGCGGTCATTGGGCGATTCGCGCACGCTCATCCGGCGACTCCGAGCGCGCGCGGCACCCACGGAGTTCCACGCTCGATCGTGGTGACGGGCAGCCGCGCGATCAGCCGCGCGACGCCGCCGAGCGCGTGCGCGTCGAGCGCGTCGAGCGTGTCGCCGAGCGCGAGGACGGCCGTGCTGCCGCGCTTACGGCACTCGTGGAACGCGGCCACGCATTCGATCAGCGAACGAACGCGCGCCGGCGCGTCGACGCTCGCGCCGCGCGCCTCGTCGATCGACGCCGCGGCGGGCGCGTCGTCGCCGAGCACGGTCTCGGCGAGGGCGAGGTACGCGAGCGTGCGCACCGCGAGCGGTTCGTTCGCCGCCACGGCGGCGAGGCGCTCCCGCGAGCAGTCGATCGCCTCGCGCGCTTCGGCGCCCTTCCCCGCGGCCGCGCCGTAGAGCGCGACCTCGGCCCAGCGGTACGCCGCGCGCAGATGATCGACGAGCTTCGTCGCGCCGGGCGCGAGCAGATCGTATGCGTGGATGAAGTTGCCGTCCCACGCCGCGCGCAGCGCCTGCGCGGGGAGCAGCGCTTCGCTGACCGCGCGCGTCATGAGGACCTGCATGTCGGCCAGCTGCCGGTTGAACCGCTCGAGCGCGTTGACGTCCCCCGCGTCGACCTCGATCGCGTACGCGTTCAAGATCGCGTAGAGGCGCAGCGGCTCGCTGCCGGCTTTGCGTCCCGCTTCGTCCAAGCGCGCGAGCGCGCTGCGCGCCGCGCCGGCGTCCTCGGCGTGCAGCCACGCGACGTTGAACAGGACGCTGAGCGCGCGCGCCGCGAGATCGTAGAGGAAGAGGTCCTCGGCGCGCGCGAGCGCGCGCTCCGCCAGGCGCATCGCCGTGTCCCAGTCGCGGTCGTTCAGCGCGACGTACGCCGCTTGGTGCAGCACGCGTGCGCGCAGCCCGTCGTCGACCACGCCGGGCAGGCGCATGACCGCACGCGCCGCGGCGTCGCGCGCGCGTTCGATGTTCTGCGCGGCGACGTATGCGGTGCCGAGCAGCGCCCACAGCGCGGCATCCTCGTCGGCGC
The DNA here is from genome assembly GCA_963771525.1 of Vulcanimicrobiota bacterium. Classification (GTDB taxonomy): domain Bacteria; phylum Vulcanimicrobiota; class Vulcanimicrobiia; order Vulcanimicrobiales; family Vulcanimicrobiaceae; genus Vulcanimicrobium. Next base: position 3,919 of record CAVYTL010000009.1, read on the forward strand.
TCGCGCGCGCGCCGTCGCGCGCGGCCTCGGCTTCGAGGATCTCGACGGCGTCGGGGCGCCCGCGGCGCACGAGGTCCATGCCGTAACGCAGCACCAGCTCGCGACGGTCGCGCTCGTGCGCGCCTTCGATCGCCATGCCGAAGAACACCTCGGACACATCGAAGCTCTCGTCCAGCGATGCGAGCGTCGCTTTCACGGCGAGTGCGACCGCGTGCTTCGCGAGCGTGGCCTCGCCGACCGCCGCGAGCGCGCGCGCGACGCAGCGCACCTCACCGTGGTCGACGGCCTGGAAACCGCAGCGCTCGAGCGCGGACGCGAGCGCCTCTTCATCGCCTGCAGCGACGCGCATGTCGAGGGTGTCGCGCCATCGGCCGACCCGCTCGAGCGTCGCCGCCGCGCGCTCGTAGATCGCCGTGCGCCGCGCGGGCTCGAGCGCCGGCAACCGCCGCAGGATCTGCGCGCGCGCGGGCTCGTGCAGCGCGTCGCTCGCGTCGTCGACCGCATGCACCAGCTCGCAGTCGTCGAGCAACTCTCGGAAGCGCGGCGCGCACTCGAGCGCGGTGAGGACCGCGTCGTCGAAGCGCCCGATCGTCGCGAGCTCGAAGAGCCGATCGGACTGCTCGCGCGTGCAGCGCGCGAACGCCGCGTCGACGAGCCGTTCGTACACTTCGTCGCGCGTGAGCGCGCCGTCGATGCGCCCGGTCGCGAGCGCGACCCGCAGCCCGAGGGGCCGGCCCTGCGTGCGCTCGCACAACGCGACCGCCGCCGCGTCGTCGAGCGCCACGCCGGCGCGCTCGAACTCGCGCACGATCTCGTGCGGGCGGATCCGCAGCTCGTCGGACTCGATCGGCAGCCCGCAGCGTCCGGACGACAGCCAGCGCGGAACCGGCAACGCGCCCGCATCCCGCACGGCGAGAATCCAGGTGACGTTCGGGATCGTCGCCTCGATCAGCTCTACCAGGAACGACGCGCACCGCGGCTCGCCGAGCACGTGATGCAGATCGTCCAAGACGACGGTCGCGTCGACATCCGCGAGGTGCTCGCGCGCCCAGCTCAGCGCGACGTCCGCGCCGTCGCCGGCTTCGAGCTTCTGCACGGCGATGCCGCACGAGCGCGCCATCGCCGGGCACAGGGTACCGAACGTACGCGCGAGGGCGCGCAGCAGATCGCCCGGGGCCGCATGCTCGGGCCCGGCGGTCAGCCGGAGATACGGCCTGCCGCTCCGCGCGAGATAATCGCGGATCAGCGTGCTCTTCCCGAGGCCTTCCTCGCCGATGAGGAGCGTGATCGGCGCGCGGCGCGCGTCGTCGAAACGCGAATACAGGCGCTCCGGTAGGAACGCCCTCTGCTTCGGTCGCGCCGGCTCGCTGCCGGCTTCCCTCGTCGCGTCGCTCACATCATCCCTCGTGCGTCGAGGGCCCCGGCGCCGGCCGGAACCCTCGCGCGGTCACCATCGAATCCTCAGAAGCCGGCCAGTCCTTTCGGGCTCACGCCGCCGCCCGACACCGCGTTCAGTCCGGCGATCTGTGCGTAGATTGCGGGCGCCCCCGTCGTCGCGGCGCCATAGTCGGCGGCCGCGGCGTACAGTCCCGCGACGAACGGCGCGCCGACACTCGTGCCGCCGAGGACCACCCATCCGCCCTGCGCCGTGCTGTACACGTCGACTCCCGTGTTGTAATCGGCCACGACGGAGACGTCCGGTACCGAACGGCCGGCACAGCCGGACGCGGACGGCTGCCATGCGGGCTGCGCGAAGATCGTGCTGCAGCCGTTGCCGCTCGAGGCCCACGCCGATTCCGCCCAGCCGCGCGCACCGCCGCCTTGCGTCAGCGTCGTTCCGCCGACGGCGGTCACGTACGGCGAGGACGCGGGGAACTGCACTGCGCCGCCGTCTCCGGCGCTCGCGGTGATCGCGATGCCGGGCTGGTCGAACGCGGCTTGCGCGCCGGCGTCGATGCCGCTCGCGTTGCCCGCCTCCGGCACGCCCCAGCTCGCGGAGATCGCCGCGGGCTGGTAGCCGGCCGCGATCGTGACGCCGTTCGCGAGCGTGTCCAGGTCGTTTCCGCCGACCTCGACCAGCATCACCTTGCACGTGGGACAGGACGCGGAGACCATCGCGAGGTCGAGCGCGATCTCGTCGTTCCACGTCGTCCCGAGCACCGTGCCGATCAGCTTCTTGATCTGCCCGGGGGCCGTGACTTTCCCGGAAGACACGACCTTGCGGAAGCATCGGTCGGCAGAGGTGCACGCGGGCAGGCCGAACGCGGTGCGGTACGCGTTCATGTCGTTCTCGGCATTCGCATCGTCGTAGGCGTCCACCACGGCGACGAGGGGTCCGGTGCCCGCCGCCCCGCTCGAAGAGGGGAGGCCGTAGGCGCTTCGGAGCTGCGCCGCAGTGAAGCCGCCCTGCGGCGAGCCCGACGCCTTGTAGTTCGTGTTCTGCAGCACGCCGCACGACGCCGTCCCGTCGGTCACCGCGCATCCGGCGAGGTTCGCCGCGGCGGGGGTCGGCGAGGTCGCCGGCAGGGCGCCGGCGACGTTGCTCGCGGTCTTCCCCGGCGCGCCGCCCGGAACGACCGCCGACCCGCCGCCGTCGGCGGAGCACGCCGCCGCGACGACGAGCGTGGCGAAGGCCGCGATCAGCGGCAGGCGCCGCGCGCGGTTCGAGCGCGGTGCGGGCGCGGTCCGGCCCTGCGGCGGGAGCGGGTCCGAGACATCGACGAGGGCTTTTGACATCGGCTTCATCCTTGAAGAGATCGCGCGATTCAGAATCCGGCCAGCCCGTTCGGGCTGCCGTTGACGCCGGGGATGGCGTTCAGGGTCGCGAGGTTGGCGTACAAGCTCGGCGCGCCGACCGTGCCGGACGCGTAGTCCGCGGCGGCGCCGTAGAGTCCCGCGATGAACGGGGCGCCGGCGCTCGTCCCGCCGAGGACGATCCATCCCTTGTCCGGCGTGCTGTAGACTGCCACGCCGGGGCTCGTGTCGGCGAGGAACGACACGTCCGGCACGGAGCGCATGCTCCCGCACGAGCCGCTCGACGTCTGCCAGGCCGGCAGGGCGATCATGATGCTGCAGCCGTCGCCCGAGCCGCTCCATTCCGTCTCGGTCCAGCCGCGGGCGTTGGACGCGGCGACGAGCGACGTGCCGCCGACCGCGGTGACGTAGGGCGATGATGCGGGGAACTGCACCTGGCCCGTTCCGAGGTCGCCGGCGCTCGCCGTGATCGCGATGCCCGGCTGGTTGAAGTCGGCCTGCGCCGCAGCGTCGATGTTCGGCACGTTGCCGCCCCCCTCGGGCACGCCCCAGCTATTGCTGATGGCGACCGGGTGGAGCGCCGCGGCGGTCGCGACGGCGCCGGAGAGGCTATCGAGGTCTTGGCCGACGGATTCGACGAGCGCGATCCGGCACGTCGGGCATGCGGCAGACACCATCGCGAGGTCGAGGGCGCGCTCGTCGGACCACGTCGTGCCCGTCGGGCTGTTCGGCGGCGGCGCCGGAGCCGGCGGGGGCGCGCCGGGCGTCGGCTTCAGCTGCACCTTTTGGAAGCACTTGTTCGCCGCGGTGCACGGGGGCAGCCCAAACTGCGCGCGATACGTGGCGAGGTCGGGTTCCGCGCTCGGGTTGTCGAACGCCACGACGATCGCTACCAGCGGGCCGGCCGGTGTACCGGACGAGGACGCGGGGGGCAGGCCGTAGGCCGCGCGCAACTGCGCCGCCGAGAGACCGCCCACGGGCGTCTTGCCCGCCGACGCCGGGCCTTTCTTCACGCCGCATGCCGCGCCGTTGGCGGGGCCGGGGGCGCATCCGGCCTGATCGGACGGGAACGGTGTCGGCGACGCGGCGGGCAGGGCGCTCGAGATGTTCATCCCGTCGCGCGCACCGTGCGATGCCGACGCTTGCGTCCCGGCGGGCGTCAACGAGCTCCCGTGGGTCGCGCCGCAGCCCGCGATGACGGCGGCGGCGACCGCGGTCATGAGGGCTTTGATGGCGATGTCGCGCTTGGAGTCCGGCATTCGCTTCATCCTTGAAGAGCCTGTCGGGTGGCCGGCGACGTCCGTGTCGGGCACCCCATGTGGATGACGTGCTTGTCCCACAATTCTGAGGGTGGACAAACGTCCTAGTTCGTCTGGGCTTCGTAAAGATCGGCGCGGCCCGCCCTAACTAAACTTTTAGTTGACTTGGCCCGGTGCGCGCGGTACGCTGCATACGAAGTCCTAACAAACTAGTTGAGGAGCCGCCCGATGACCATCTCGATCGTTCTCATCCGGTCCGTGGCCGCCGTCGTCACGCTCGCGAGCCTGCTCGCCCTCGGCGTGGATCTCGCGCAGACGGCGTACCACGCCTCGCAGACCGCGCGCACCGTCCTCGTCGCCGCCGCGTAACCCCAAGCGCCGCGCGGCCGCGGCGGGAGCGGCCTGCGGCGCGCCGAGAACCTGCGGGGATGCTGTCGATGCTCGTCGCCGCCGCCATGACGCTCGTCGTCGACGAGTCGCAGATCGCGCGGCGCATCACGACGGTGCACGAGCGGATCACGGCACACGCCGGCACGTTCGACCTCGCGTATCCGAAATGGATCCCCGGCGAGCACGGCCCGGTCGGACCAATTCAGCAGGTGGCCGCGCTGCGCGTCCGCGCCGGCGCACAAACGCTCCGCTGGCGCCGCGACGCCGACGACATCTACACGATCCGCGTCGACGTGCCCGCGGGCGCGAGCACGCTCGACGTCGACTTCGACGCGCTGCTGGTCAACGCGATCTCCGACGATCAGCTCTTGCTCGCGTGGAGCACGAGCGTGCTGTATCCGCGCGGCGCCGCGAAAGACCAGCTGACCGTCACGCCGTCGGTCGTGCTTCCGCCGAGCTGGCAGGGCGGCACCTCGCTGCACGTCGCGGTGCAGACGGGAACGCGCACGGACTACGCGCCCGTGACGCTCGAACGGCTCGTCGACTCGCCGGTGCTCGCGGGGCGCTTCTACCGCAGCGTTCCGCTCGCGTCGCAGTGGCCCGCCGAGCTGGATGTCACCGGCGACGACGCGGCGTCGGTCGGCGACGGCGCGAACGCGCGCGCGTTCGGGCTCTTCGCGAAGCTGGTCGATCAGGACCGCGCGCTGTTCGGGTACCGGCACTTCGAGCGGCTGCACATCCTCGTCTCGCAGAGCGACGAGGCGCCGTACGACGGTCTCGAGCACGAGGACGATCCGTGGAACGCGATCCCGGCGGGCGGCCTCGCGAACAAGGACGTGCTCGAGATGCTCGGGTGGCCGCTGCTCGCGCACGAGCAATCGCACTCGTGGAACGGCAAGTACCGGCGGCCGGGAGAGCTCGTGTCGGCCCCCGACTTCCAAGGGCCCGAGCGCACGAGCCTGCTGTGGGTGTACGAAGGCTTGAACCAGTATCTCGGCGGGCTGCTCGCGACGCGCGCCGGATTCAACGACGCCGCGTACATGCGCGACGAGATCGCCGACCTCGCGGCGTCCTATTCGGCCGAGGCGGCACGCGCGACGACGCCGCTCGTCGACACCGCCGACGAAGCGTGGGTGCTGCGGGGCGCGCGCGGCGGGTGGTCGAGTCTGCGCCGCAGCCAGGATTATTACGGCGAAGGAATGCTCGCGTGGCTCGGTGCTGACGCGATCATCCGCCGCGAGACGCGCGGGCGACGGTCGCTCGACGACTTCGCGCGCGCGTTCTTCGGACAGCGCGACACGGGTCCGATCGTGGTGCCGTACGCGCGCGAGGACGTCGAACGCGCGCTGCACGCGATCGCGCCGTACGATTGGCACGGGTACTTCCAGTCGCGCATCTACGACGTCGATCCGCGGCCGCCGGTCGACGGCATCGAAGCCGCGGGCTGGCGGCTCGTCTACGATGCGACGCCCACGCGCGCGAAGCGGCGCGTCGCGCGCATCGATGCCGCGTACTCGCTCGGGCTCGTCGCGGCGCGCGACGGCGCCGTCGTCGACGTCACGCCGAACGGTCCGGCGGATGCGGCCGGCATCGCGCCGCAGATGACGATCGTCGGCGTCGACGGACGCACCTTCACGCCCGACGTGCTCACCGCGGCGATCGCCCATCCGCCCGACGGCGTGGTGACGCTCGTCGTTCGCAGCTTCGGCGCCATCGAGACGCACGCGCTCCGCTACGCGGGCGGCGTCCGCATACCGCACCTCGAGCGGATCGCGGGCACACCCGATCTGCTGACAGCGATGCTGCGCGCGAAGCCGGTCGCGAAAGACTGAGGGTTCAGCGCCGCAGCGACGGCAGCAACGGCGCCGCGTGTCTCGCGCACGGCGCGAGCGACACGTGTCGCAGATCCGGGCCGGTCGCCACGCAGCCGCAGTGCCACCGGACGTCGACGTACCCGTCCTCGGCCTTCGGCACGGTCAACGAGAAACGGGCGGCTCGTCCCAGCCCTTCGCACAGAACGCCGTACGCTTCCATGAGAATTCCTCCGTGAGTGAGAGGGCTCGAGCGTAGCGCGCCGCCGCCGAGCGCACCCTCCCCGAAACCGGGTAGACGCCGTGCTGGCCGTACTGGTCGCCGCACAGAACGCGCTAGCTGTCCCCGCTCTTGCCGCACAAACCGCGGCAAGAGCGTCGGGGCGCGAGCGCGTCCACTTCGAGGCGCCGCCCGGCGAACGTGTCGAGTCCGAGGTACAGCGTTTTCTCAGCTGGTTCTCCGAACTCTCGATCGGCGATTGGCTGATCGCGTCAGCCCTCTCGCACCTCGTCTTCGTGACGATTCATCCGTTCGCCGACGGCAATGGACGGATCTCACGGGCGATCGCCGATCTTCTTCTCGCGCGCGATGTGCCGCTCGACCTGCCGGTTTCGATGACGCGACAGATCCATGCTGAGAAGCAACGGTACTACGACGTGTTGGAACGCACGCAGCGCGGTAACCTCGATGTGACCGACTGGATCGTGTGGTTTCTCCACTGCTACGAGCGCGCGGCGTTGCACGCGCTCGACGTGATCGCGGAGGTGCAGCGCGCGAACGCGATCTTCACCTATGCGGCGACGCAGGGAGTCAATGAACGGCAGCGGCTTGTACTCCGCGCATTCCTCGACCGCTACGATGGGCGGTTGAATCCAACGAAATATGCGCAGATGACGGATAAATCCGTGGACACGGCGCAGCGCGACCTCGCGGACCTTGTCGCAAAGGGCGTCGTTGTGCGTACCGGCGCGACGAGCAATGTCTCGTACGACCTTTCGCCCACCATCCCCGTCCCGGCACGCATAAGCGAACGTCCGAATACGGCAGTACCGCCCGTCGACGGCAATGACGCGGTACGGCGCACGAAGCGTCCGTGACGGTGTGCCACGCTGCGCGGGCACCTTCGAGGCCGAGGCCTTGGGCCGTGTTGCATGCAGGGGACCCTGCCGCACGGCGCCGAGAGAGTCGTCGATGCCTCTCCTCGCCCGGCGGCTTTCGCCGTGGCGGTGCTCGTGGCGGCGTGCTCGCACGCGGAGCCGCAGCGGCGCGCGGTCGTGCGCGAAAGCCTGAGCCCAGGTAGCTAGCGTGCGCCCGCCACGCGCATGTCTCGCGTCGGGTGCCGAACCTAGCTGCGGCCGGGGAGCGGGACCAAAGGCCCGTGGTCGGGCGCCATCAACGGCCGACACAAGAACGGACAAGGTCCGTCATCGGGAGAGACCGTGCGCCGACTATTCCTTCGTCTCACTTGCGCGGCGCTCGCGGCGGCGCTTACGGCCTGCGGCGGCGGCGGCGCCGCCGCTGGAGGCGGCTCCTCCCGGACCCCGGGCGGGGTGACGCCCCCCACGAAGAGCGTCGCGACGAACCTGCTCGGCAAGTTCGCGCACGTCGTCATCGTCTATCAGGAAAACCGGACCCCGGACAACCTCTTCAACGGCTTTCCGGGCATGGACACCGTCGCGGGCGGGATGACGTCGACCGGCGCGTACGTTACGCTGCAGCCGACGCCGCTCGCGGCGCAGTTCGATCTCTCGCACTCGTACGGTTCGGCCGTAGCCGAAGTAGACGGCGGCAAGATGGACGGTGCCGACCGCGTGCCGGGCGCGTCTTCGGGCGACACGGCGCCGCTGCGCGGGTTCACGTACGTGCAGCGCGGCGACGTGCAGCCGTATTTCGATCTCTGCGCGCAGTACACGTGCGGCGATCGCATGTTCGGGCTGATGGGGCCGTCGCTCCCGGCGCATCTCTGGATGATGTACGGCGCGAGCCGCGTCGCGCTGAACTCGCCCTACTCGATCTATTCGAACGTCGACAAGACCACCGCGCCGGTGTCGGGTGCGAGCGCGGGCTGCGACGGGGGCGTGAACATCATGGTGCACACGATGAACTTCACCGACGGATCGATCGGCCCGCTGGCCGGGACGTGCTTGGCGAACGTCGGAACGACGATGCCCGATCTCCTGACGAACGCCGGAATCTCATGGCGCTACTACGCGCCGCCCGCAATGGGCATCTGGAACGCGCCCGGGATGCTGTCGCAGATTCGCTACTCGAGCCAATGGGCGAACGTGGTGACGCCGGAGAGCACGGTGATCGACGACATCCAGAACGGGAAGCTCCCCGCCGTCTCGTGGGTCATTCCGAACGGCCCGAACAGCGACCACCCGGGCGTCGGGACCGGCAACGGCGGACCGTCCTGGGTCGCGTCGATCGTCAACGCGATCGGCTCGTCGAAGTACTGGGGCAATACCGCAATCATCATCACGTGGGACGACTGGGGCGGTTTCTACGATCACGTCCCGCCGCCGCACCGCGACCTCTACGCGCTGGGCCCGCGCGTGCCGCTCATCGTCGTCTCGCCGTACGCGAAGCGCGGCTACGTCTCGCACACGGTGCACGAGTTCGGCTCCGTCCTGCACTTCGTGGAAGAGGTGTACGGGCTGCCGTCGCTCGGGAACGCGGACGCGTACGGCGACGACTTCGCGGACTGCTTCGACTTCACGCAGCCGGCGCGGCCGTTCTCGTCGATCCACCAGCGCGTGCCGCTCTCGACGCTGCGCCGCGCACCGCCGTCGCCGCCGGACACCGACTAGGCCGAAAGAAAAGCCCGCTCGTCGTGCGACGGCGGGCTTCCCGGTCGTGGTGGAGGTGAGGAGACTCGAACTCCTGACCCCTTACATGCGAAGCAAGTGCTCTACCAGCTGAGCTACACCCCCACGACGGCCATCCGGGATTCTAACCGCCCGAGGCGACCCCTGTCTACCACGGTCCCCGGACGTTGTCGCCCGCCGTACAGGGACCCGCCGCCGGGCCGCCGAGAGAGTCGGCGATGCGTTCTCCTTGCTCGGCGGCGATCGTCGTCGCGCTGGCCGTGCTTGCCGGGTGCGCGCACGGCGAGGCGGAACGCGCCGCCGGACCGTTGCGGATCATTGCGACGACCTCGACGCTGGCGTCGATCGCGCGGGGCGCGGCCGGCGATGCGGCCGAGGTGCGCTCGCTCGTGCCGGTCGGTGTCTCGCCCGAGGACTTCCAGCCCTCGCCCGATACGATCGCGGCGCTCCACGACGCCGACGTCCTGATCGAGAACGGCGCCGGCCTCGAGGGCTGGCTGCAGACCACGATCCGTAACGCCTCGAACGCGCGGCTGCGGATCGTCGTGTGCGCCGACGGGCTGCCCGTCATCGCCGAGAACCCGCACCTCTGGATGGACCCGGAGCTCGCGCGCGCCTATGTCCGGCGGATTCGCGACGCACTCGTCGCCGCGGATTCGGCGCACGCGACCGGCTATCGGTCCTCGGCGCGCGCGTACGACGCGCAGCTCGCCGCGCTGACGGCGCGCACGCGGCGCAAGCTCGCGACGATCCCGCGCGCGCAGCGCACGATGATCGTCTTCCACAACGCGTTCGACTACTACGCGCGGCGGTTCGGCCTGCGCATCGCCGGCGCGATCGAGCCGATCGCGGGCGCCGAACCGAACCCGGCCCACGTCGACGATCTCGTGCGATTGGCGCGCGCGCAGCACGTGCGCGCGGTGTTCGCCGAGCACGAGTACAGCGACAAGCTCGCGCGCACCCTGGCGGCGAGCGCGGGCGGGCTCCGCGTCGCGTTCCTGTACGACGACTCGCTCGGCACCGAACCCGGCGTGGCGTCGTACGTCGGCATGATCGACGTCGACACCGACACGATCGTGAGCGCGCTGCGCTCGTGACGCGTTCCGTCGGCGCGCACGAACCGGCGGTGGTCGTGCGCGGCCTCCGCGTGCGGTACGACCGCGTCGAGGCGCTGCAGGGCGTCGATCTCGAGCTCGCGCGCGGCACGGCGCTCGGCGTCGTGGGACCGAACGGCTCGGGCAAGTCGACGCTGCTGAAGGCGATCGCGGGACTCGTGGCGCCGTCGGCGGGCACGGTGCGCGTGCAGGGCCGCGCGCCGCGCGAACTGCCCTCGGGCACGATCGGCTACGTGCCGCAGGTCGAGGACGTCGACTGGCAGTTTCCCGTCAGCGTGCGCGACGTCGTGACGATGGGTCGCTATCCGCGCATCCGGCCGTTCCAGCGGTTCTCCGCGCACGACCATCGCGCCGTCGCGCGCGCGATCGAAGCGCTCGACCTCGGTGCCGTTGCGGACCGGCACATCAGCCAGCTCTCGGGCGGACAGCAGCAGCGCGCGTTCGTCGCGCGCGCGATCGCGCAGGAGCCGCTGCTGCTGCTCCTGGACGAGCCGACGACCGGCGTCGACGCGGCGACGGAAGACGCGCTGCTGCGGCTCGTCCGCGGGCAGGTCGCCGACGGGCTTCCCGTGCTCATGACGACGCACGACCTCGACCGCGCGCCCGAGTGGTTCGACCGGCTGATCGTCGTCGACCGCAACGTGCTCGCCGACGGCTCGCCGGAAGCGGTGCTGGAATCCGGCGCGTACGCGCGCATCCGCGAGCACACGCACACGCACGGCCATTTGCGATGATGGTGCCGGACCGAGCTCAGCGGCATCGCGCGACAGCAGAAGGGTTGTCGCGAGGTCGGATCGGGGGCCTCGCGATGCAGAGCGTCGTGGGGGGCGCGGAGCCTCGGGCGGAGCGCCGTTAAACGATGGATTTTCTCGCGCCGTTTCAGGCGGATTTCATGCAGCGCGCATTCGTCGTCGCGGTCGTCGTCGGCGCGCTCTGTTCGTCGATGGGAACGTACGTCGTGCTGCGCAAGCTCTCGTTCATCGGCGACGGGCTCGCGCACGCGTCGTTCGCGGGCATCGCGATCGCGTATCTGCGCGGCGCGAACTTCTACGCCGGCGCGGCCGTTGCGACGATCGTCACCGCGCTCGGCATCGGGTTCGTGCACCGGCGCGGGCGCGTGTCGCTCGACACCTCGATCGGCGTGCTGTTCACCGCCGCGTTCGCACTCGGCGTGTTCCTGATGTCGCGCTCGCCGCGCGCGACGGTCGACCTGCAGAGCTTTCTCTTCGGCAGCATCCTGGGCGTCTCGCCCGGCGACGTCGCGACGGTCGTCGTTCTCGGCACCGCTGTAGCGGTCGTCGTCGCGGCGCTGTGGCGCCCGCTGCTGTACACCTCGTTCGACCCCATCGTTGCGCAGGCGGCCGGCGTGCGCGTCGCCGCGGTCGACTACGCGCTGCTCGTCGTGCTCGCCGTGACGATCATCGTCTCGCTGCAGGCCGTCGGCATCGTGCTCGTCGCGGCGCTGCTCGTGACGCCGGCGGCCGCGGCGTCGCAGCTCACGAGGCGCTTCGTGCCCATGATGGCCACGTCGTGCGCGTTCGGCGTCTTCTCGACCGTCGGCGGACTGTATGCGTCGTACCAGCTGCACGCATCGTCGGGCGCGACGATCGTGCTGCTCGCGACGCTGGTGTTCTTCGTCGCGCTCGCGTTCAGCGGAGCGCGTCGACGGCGGCGCGTTCCTTGATCGAGCCGATCCCCGTCACGGCATCGAAGCCCGTCGTCACGCTGCAGCCGTCGGGCTGCTGAGCGGCGCAGCCCTTCACGATCGGGGTCGGCGTCGGCAAGATGCCGCGGTAGTTCTTCGGCAGCGGCGCGCGGCGCGGGCGCAGGTTGTTGTCCTTCCAGCCGCGATCGTTCTCGCGCGTGACGTCGCGAAACGCTTGGGGCGCCGTGCGCGCGAGCACGTACAGATCGGCCGCCGTCAAAAGCCGCTTCGGCGCCGCGACGAGGCTGTTGATCGTCGCGAGCTGTCCGCCGACGAGCGCGGCCGATTCGCTCGTGCCGCCGACGCCGCCCAGCCCGTAGCCGTGCCAGAAGACGCGCAGGTGTCCCGCCGCGTCGGCCGCGACGTCGGGGACGATGCGGTTCTTCACGTACGTCGGCGAGAAGAGGAAGTCGCCCGGCGCGCTCTGCCAGGCGGGGCGCGGCTCGGTCGAGATGCCGCCGCCGCCCGCGTGGTCGAGATCGTTCCACGGGCCTTCGTCCGCGACGCCGTCGCGGTCGCCGAGCTGCGTGCCGCCCGCGCAGATGACGTACGGGAGCACGCAAGGCCACGCCACGCGGGGCCGCTCGATCCCCGCTTCCTTGAAGCCGTACGCGCCGTCGTCGCCCGATGCGACGACGACGGGGATCCCGCGGGCGATCGCTTCCAGGTACGGGATCGGCGTCTGTCCGTAGCGCTCGGCGACCGGCCCGTCCGCGGGGCCGATCACGACGGGCAGGACGATCACGGTCGGGTCGAGGTCGAGCGCGCGCGCGAGCGCGAGCGTCGCGTCGTTGCCGCCGCCGCAGACGTCGTCGTAGTCGGCGACGACGTCGGCCAGCGGCGCCATCGTCAGCGCCGCACTGACGTCGAGACCCGCTTCCTGACCCCGGTCGTCGCGGCCGCACTCCTGCGATGCGTTCTTGAAGACGTAGCTGCGCTCGCCGACGCGGCTCATCGAGGCGCCGGGCGGCGCTCCCTCCGAGGCGAGGAACTTGCGCACGTCGCTCGTGTCGTAGCGGTCCGAGGCATCCTCGACGAGCACGATGCGCTGGTTGCCGCCGCCCCCGTCGGCCGCGTCCGTCATCGAGCGAAAGCGCGCCGGCTCGTACCAGTCGCCGCGAAAGTACGTGAACGACGGACGCGCGTCGGCCAGGCGCGGAGAGGTCGCGACGACGGCCCCGCGGACGTCGCGCACGCCCGCGAACGGGACGTTCAGCGGGCCGCCCGGTGCGAGGACCGTGCGCGTGCCGTCCGTCCATTTCATCCACCGCACGCCGAAGAAACGCTCCGCCGTGGGCAGGCGCAGCAGTGCGCCCGCGACGAGTCCGTCGCCGGCGGTTTCCACGTCGGTCGCGCCGGCGGTGCGCAGCATCGCGGCGAGCGCGCGCGCGTCCTGGACGCGGCCGAACCGCTCGATGAACGCATCGCGCGCCATCACGCGCTTGTGCGCGGGGTCGTTGGGGTCGCTCATGTGCGCGGCCATGCCGTCGAGGTCGGCCTTCGGCTGCAGCTCGATCGCGATGTGCAGGGTCGTGCGCTCGTCGGCCGGTCCGGCCTGGCGCAGGCCGGCGAGCGCTCCCAGGGGCACGGCGATGCGGGTCGAGGCCGCCCCGACGCGGCCGGCAGGCGACCCGAACAGCAAAAGAACCGCCGCGAAACCGGCGAGCAGCGCAGATCGTTGTAGGGTCAACCGCGTCCTCTCCCGAGAAAGTACCGACGATGGAACGCACGGCGTTCATCCGCAGTCTCATCGCGACCGTCGGCCTCACGGAGCTGGCGCACGCGTCGCCCGCGCTGGCGGCGATCGACGAGCCGTCCGTCGGGCGCGAGACGTTCGCGCAGCTGCGCGAGGACGGCGACCTGCTCTTCGACTCGCCGTTCTACGAGCATTTGAACGAGATCGGTTCGGTCATCGCCGAGACGGTTCGTTCGCGCTATCCGTATCCGATCCGCTACTACATCGTGCGCGGCGACTCGGCGAACGCGTTCTCGGTGCCCGGCGGCAACATCTATGTCAACGAGCCGCTGCTGCGCATGGCGAAGAACCGCGACGAGCTCGCCGGCGTGCTCGCGCACGAGACGGGCCACATGGTGCTGCACCACGTCGCGCAGCGGATGGCCGCCCTTCAGAAGAAGAGCACCGTCGCGTCGATCGGCTCGATCCTCGCGCAGATCGTGCTGGGTCCGCTCGCGGGCGCGGCGGTCGACTACGGCTCGCAGTACGCCGTGGCGGGTTCGGACGCCGCGCAGTCGCGCCACATCGAAGCGCAGGCCGACGAGGAAGGCGCGCGCATCATGGCGGCCACCGGACAGTTCAATCCATGGGGCATGATCTGGTTCTTCCAGCTGATGAGCGAATCGTACGGGCCGGGCACGAGCTTCTGGCTGCGCGATCATCCGCTCGACGCGCAGCGCATCACCGACCTCGAGCACGAGTTCGCCGCGGACCCCGCGGTCTTCGGCAAGTTCAAGGACACGCAGCAGAAGGACGTCGCCTACTGGTGAGCGGCGTTCACCGCGCCGCGAACGCGGTGCGCGCCGTCCCGTCGGGTGCTACGGTGATCGACAGCCGCTCGTTGCCGGGGCGTCCGGCGGCGTCCCATGACGCGAACGCGCGCTGCACGCGTTCCGTCAGCTCGGCGGCGCTGCCGAACGCGCGCAGCGCGACGTCGCGCGCGCCGAACGGCGCGAACACGACGAGGGCGTTCGCATCGCACAGTCCGGTCGTGGTGGCGTAGCCGTACGCCGACGCCGGCTCGCGCCCGAACTGGGGCACGATGCCGTGCTCGAGGCTGGGTCCGTACGCCGTGAGCGTGCAGTAGCCGTCGTCGCCGAGCGCGAGCCACAGGCCGACGCCGTTCCACACGTCCGCGATGCCGATCGTCGGCGCGGCGCGCACCTCGCGCCACGGTGCGTGCACCGCGCTCGCGAGCGCGTGCGCGTCGACGCCGCCCGCGCGGTGCGCGAAGACGCGCAGCGTGAGCGTCGGCTCGCCGAGCGCGATCACCGCGGCGTCGCTCGATGCGCTGGGCCCGCGCAGCATCATGAACGCCGCATCGAAGACGCCGCTGCTTTCGAGGCCGTTCGCGGTGCGGTCGAATGCGATCACCTTCTGCATCGAGCGAATCGTGAGCGGCGCGACGAGGCGGCCGCCGGTGCGCAGCTGCGCGATCCACGCCGCCGGGATCGCGTCGACACCGACCGTCGCGACGATCGCATCGTACGGTGCGCCGGCGGCGTCGCCGCTCGCGCCGTCGCCGCACACGACGCGCACGCGTCCGTAGCCGGCGCGCTCGAGCCGTCGCCGCGCGGCCTCCGCGAGCTCGGCGTCGAGATCGACGCTGACGACGCGGCCGCTTCCACCGCACAGCTCCGCCAGCAGCGCCGCGTTGTAGCCGCTGCCGGTGCCGATCTCCAGCACGTGGTCGCCTTCGCGCACGTTCAGCGTCTCGAGCATCACCGCCATGATCGCCGGCTGGGACGACGAGCTGATCGGCACGCCGCCCTCGAGTTTGATCGCGATGGAGCGATCGGCGTACGCCTCGCCGGCCGGCACGCTCGGGACGAACGCGTGACGCGGCACGCGCGCGAATGCGGCCGCGACCGCCGGCGTACGCACGTCGCCGTGCGCGCGAAGACGGTCGACGAGGCGCATGCGCAGGGCGGCGAACGGATCCGCCGTCATCCCGCGCGCGCTCGCATCAGTCCGGCTCGCGCAGCACGCGATAGCGCTCGCCGTCGCGGTCGAGATATCCGGCGCTCGCGAGCGCATCGAGAACCTCGGCAGTGGCGGCGCGCTCGTTCTTGTTCGGCATGCCGGCCCAGCGCAGCGCGACCTCGTGCACGTCGAGCACGTCGCCGTCGCGCAGCAGACCGCGCACGAACTCCTCGCGCAGCTTCACGCGCTCCATGCGCCGCCGCACCGGCTCGAGCGCCGTGTCGAACGTGGCCGCAGATGACGGCGCCGCGGCGACCAGCGCGGCCTGCGGCCGGCCGTCCGGCACGTCCGCGGGCTCGGGAGCGATCGCGGGGCGTGCGTCCTGCGTGCCGACGAGCGCCGGGCTTCGCTCGAGCACGGCGTCCGTGATGCGCGGGAAGAGCTCGGCGAGCGCGACCAGCGCAGTTTGCCACGGCACGGCATTGAGGACGCGCGGGCGCCTGCGCACGGCGAGCAGGATCTTGCGCGCGACGTCCTCGGGCGCGACCAGCAAGGACGAGGGCGCACCGAGCATGCCCGCGCGCGTCATGAACGGCGTGTCGACGACGCCGGGGTCGACGTAGGTCACCGCGATGCCGTCCGCGCGCAGCTCGCGGCGCAGCACCGAGGCGATCGAGCGCGTCGCGGCCTTCGAGGGTGGGTACGCGCCCAGGCCGCCGACCGGGACGCGCGCGACGCCGCTTCCCACGAGGAAGACGTGTCCGTGCGCGGCGCGCAGCATCGGAAGCGTCTCGCGCACGAGCGCGACCGGGCCGATCGCGTGCGTGCCGAACTGCGCGCGCAGCGCGTCGTCGCTCTGCGCCGCCAGCGCGCCCGACGCGGCGTGGCCGGCGTTGTTCACCAGCACGTCGACGCCGCCGAACGCCTCGAATGCGAAGCGCGCGATCGCGCGCGCGTTCGCCGGCTCGGCGACGTCGTATGCGCCGGCCGCGACGCGCGCGCCCTCCGCGTCCATCTGCGCGCGCAGCGACTCGAGCGCGTCGCGGTTGCGCCCGATCGCCACGATGTCGTATCCGGCGCGCGCAGCACGGATCGCGAGCGCGCGTCCGATGCCGCTCGACGCGCCGGTGATGAGCATCGTGCTCATCGGCGGAGCTCCGCGCGCGTGTCCTCGAGAGCGCGCTTCGCCGCACCCATCAGGAAGTTGGCATCGCTCGAGACGCCGATGAAGCGGTATCCCATCGCCGCGACCTGCGCCGCCATCGCGGCGTCGCGCGCGAGAAAGCCCGCGGTCTTGCCGGCCGCGTTCGTCACGCTCGCGACGCGGTGCACGAGCTCCATGTAGGCCGCGTCGCGACCCCACACGTCGGGCCAGCGCGAGCCCACCGACGCGGCGAGGTCGTTCGGTCCGACGAACGTGCCGTCGATACCGTCGACGGCGACGATCTCGGCGACGTTCCGCACGGCCGTCGCCGTCTCGATCTGCACGAGCACCACGACGTTCTCGTTCGCGCGCTCGGCGTACGTCATCGCGTCGGTCTCGAACGCGAGCGGCGTGCGGATGCCGCCGCGGCTGCGCTCGCCGAGCGGCGGAAAGCGTGCGTCCTGCACGACCTTGCGCGCGTCGGCGGCGGTATTGATGACGGGCACGACGATCCCGGAGCAGCCGAGGTCGAGGACGCGCTGGATGTGCGAGGACTCGTTCCACGCGGGCCGCACGAAGGGAGCGGTCGCGCGCGTGCGGATCGCGGTCGAGATCGCGGCGGCGTCCGAAAGCCCGGTCGGGCCGTGCTCCATGTCGATCAAGAGCCAATCCCAGCCGAGGCTCGCCATCGCCTCGGCGACCAGCGCGTCGGAGAACGAGAGCCACGCGCCGAGCACGGTGTCGCCGTCGCGCAGACGGCGAGCGAGCCCGTTCTCACGCATCGTGTCGTGCAGCCTGCATCCGGCGGCTCGGTGTTCGACGGCGGCGCGCCGTTCCCGCGCGAGTCGTCATGCGGCTACGAGCAACGCGGAGCGTCTCGTTTCATGTACGACGCGAAAGCGAGCTCGCCGCGAGGCAGGGAACGGCGAGTTGCGGTTCGACCTCGCCGAGGCTCCGGTGGGCGCGCCCGGCTACGGGCGGGACGGGCCGGTCACGCGCGCGACCCGAGCCCGCGTGCCGACGGGCGTCGTCGAGATCGCGGCCCTCGTCGCGGGACGCTCGTACGGCTCGGGCGACGTGCAAGTACCGGCCCGTGCCGCCTGCGGGGGGCGACGGCGCAGCCGGCGGGACGATCCGGCCAGCGAGACGACGACGACGCACGGCGCGACGCCGGAAGCACCGTCGTCCGTGCGCCGGACGCTCACGCCGCTCATCGCTGCGGGCGAGGGCGCGCGCCGGAACGGACCGAACGCGCACGGCGATGAGCGCAGCGCCTCGGGTTGGGATCATCATGGGCTCGACGTCCGACCTCGAGACGATGCGCGGGGCCGCGACCACGCTGCAGGAGCTCGGGATTCCGTTCGAGCTGCGCGTCGTCTCGGCGCATCGCACGCCCGATTTGATGTTCCGCTACGCGAGCGAGGCGCGCGAACGCGGTCTCGAGGTGATCATCGCCGGTGCGGGCGGCGCGGCGCACCTGCCCGGCATGGTCGCGACGAAGACGAACCTGCCGGTGATCGGCGTCCCGGTGCAGTCGAAAGCGCTGCACGGCCTCGACTCGCTGCTCTCGATCGCGCAGATGCCCGCCGGCGTGCCGGTCGCGACGATGGCGATCGGAGGGGCCGCGAACGCGGCACTGCTCGCGGCGCGCATCCTCGCGCTGCACGACGCCGGCGTCGCGCGCGCGCTCGACGAGCGCACGGCGCGCACCGCCGCCGAAGTCGAAGCGATCGGGCTGTGATCCGCACGATCGGGATCCTCGGCGGCGGTCAGCTCGGGCGCATGCTCACGCTCGAGGCGAAGCGGATGGGATTCCGCGTCGTGACGCTCGAGCCGCTGCCCGATTCGCCGACGGGTCAGATCGCCGACGAGCAGATCGTCGCCGCGTACGACGACCTGCGCGCGATCGGCGAACTCGGTGCGCGTACCGACGTCGTGACATACGAGTTCGAGAACATCCCCCTCGCCTCCGTGCTGGCGCTCGAGTCGGACAAGCGCGTGGTGCATCCGGGCTCACGCGCGCTGCGCATCACGCAGGACCGTATCCTCGAGAAGACGTTCGTGCGCGAGTGCGGGATTCCGATCGCCGAGTTCGCGGTCGTCCGCGGCGCGCACGACGTCGCTGCCGCCGAGCGCGCCGTCGGCTATCCGGCCGTCATGAAGACGACGCTGGGCGGCTACGACGGCAAGGGGCAGTGGGTCGTGCGCTCGCGCGCCGACGCCGACGCCGCGCTCGCCGGCGCGCGGGGCGCGGTGCTGATCTGGGAGCGACTCGTGCCGTTCGAGCGCGAGCTCTCGATCATCGCGGCGCGCAACGAGCGCGCTGAGATCGTCGCGTTTCCGGCATCGGAGAACCAGCACGACCACGGCGTGCTCGCGACGACGATCGTGCCGGCGCGTGTGCAGCCCGAGGTCGCCGCGCGCGCGCGCGGCTTCGCGACGACGATCGCCGAGCGCCTCGAGATCGTCGGCACCTTCTGCGTCGAGTTCTTCCAGACGGGCGACGAGCTGCTCGTCAACGAGATCGCGCCGCGCGTCCACAACAGCGGGCACTACTCGCTCGATGCGACGCAGGTCAGCCAGTACGAGCTGCACGTGCGTGCCATCTGCGGGCTGCCGCTGGTCGAGCCGCGCCAGTTCCTGCCGGCCGTGATGGTCAACGTCCTCGGCTCCGGTGCGGGCGACACGCTCGACGGGATCGACGACCTGCTGCGCGAGCGCGATCTCAAGCTGCACGTGTACGGCAAGGCGCACGCGGCGCTGCGCCGCAAGATGGCACACTTCACGGTGCTCGGCGCGACGATCGACGAAGCGCTCGCGAAGGCGGAGCGCGGCCGTGGCGTGCTGCACTGGGTCGAGGACCGCGCGGCGGCGCTGCGGTGAAGGATTCGGACGAGCCGCGCGCGCTGCGCCGCGCGATTCGCGTCGATTTGGTGATCGCGGTGTGCGCGCTGCTCATCAGCTCGCTCGCTACGGCCGCGTCCTGGTGGCAGTCGCGCGTGGTGGCAGAACAGCTCAGCGCGCAGGTGTGGCCCTACGTGTCGTTCTCCGTCGACCTCAACGACGAGCTCTTCTCGATTTCGATCGCAAACGATGGTCTCGGTCCGGCCGTCTTGCGAACTGCCGGCTTGTCGGTCGACGGCAAGCCGCAGGCGTCCTTCGTCGACGCGATGCACGCGATGTTCGGGCCGAACCTGATCCAGCGCGCGCGGCGTGGCGGCGACCGGAAGGTGTCTGCGACGTACGCTTCGGGCGGGCCGGGGTCGGTGCTGCGCGCCGGCGCATCGGCCACGGTGTTCGCGTTCCGCAGCAAGAGATGGGCGACATTGTTTTCACGCGAGTGGCAGCGCCTGGACATGCGCGTCTGTTACTGTTCGATCGAGGGCGCGTGCTGGACCAGGGACATCCGCTCGGATGATCCGCGGCCGGTGCGCACGTGTCCCGCGGAGCCGATGAACGTGCTGAACGCGAGGCCCACGACGGAGAACCTGTAGGGCGCTACCCGCGCTCGTGCGCGATCCGGCCGGCTTTGACGACGACGCGCGGCTCGCGCAGCGCGCGCACGTCGGCGCCGGCGTCCGCGTCGAGCACGAGCACATCCGCCGGCCGCCCCGGCGCGAGCACGCCCGCGTCGACGCCGATCAAGTCCGCGGCGGTCGACGTCGCCGCCGTAAGCGCATCCTGCGGCGTCATGCCGAGCACCGTCGACATCAGCTCGACCTCGTACGCGTAGTCCTCGTGCTTGTTGTACGGCGTGCCGGCATCGGAGCCGCCCGCGATGGTCACGCCGGCGCGGTACGCCTTGCGGATGTTGTCGCCGGCCTGCTGAAAGAGCTCGGTGGCTTTGCGCACGACGTAGTCGGGCTGCGCGCCGCCCGCGATGTTCTCGTAGATGCGCCACACCGCGGCGAGCGTCGGAACCAGGTACGCGCCGCGCGTTTTGAAGAGCTCGATCGCCTCGTCGTCGAGCAGGTGGCCGTGCTCGACCGACGTCACTCCGGCGCGCAGCGCGTTCTTGATCCCGCTCGTGCCGATCGCGTGCGCCGCGACGCGCAAACCGTGCGCGCGCGCCTCGTCGACCGCGGCACGCATCTCTTCCTCGGTCAGCTGGTCCTGACCGGGCACGGCGCCCTTCGTCAGCACGCCGCCCGTCGCGATCAGCTTGATGCACGTCGCGCCCGCCTTGCGCTGCTCGCGCACCGCTTTGCGCGCGTCCCACGGACCGTCGGTCTCGCGCCCGACGAACGACCCGTGCCCACCCGTCATGCACAGCGCGCGCCCTGCCGCGACGATGCTCGGACCGGTATGATCGCCGGCCGCGATCGCGTCCCGCACCGCGATCGCGTTCCCCTCGGTTCCGCCGAGGTCGCGAACGGTCGTCACGCCCGCCTCGAGACTGCGGCGCGCGTTCGCCGCGGCGTCGAGCGTGCGCTCCTGCGCGTTGCGGATCAGGTAGAACGTCTGCGTGTCGGGCTGACCGTTCATCTCGAGGTGCGCGTGGCAGTTGATCAAGCCGGGTACGACGCAGCGCGCCTCGATCGTGCGGTCGACGTCGACCGAGCCGCCCTCGATCGACGCGATGCGCCCGCCGTCGACGACGATCGTGACGTTCGATCGCGGCGGCGCGCTCGTCCCGTCGTACAAGGTGCCGGCGCGAATCGCTAGGCGCATGCCCAGCGGGCCCGTATGCCGTCGACTCACGACGTGCAGCCCGGGACGCTCATGCGTGCCTCCTGGCCGTTCGGGTGTCCGCTGCTTCCATCGCGGTGTACGCGCGGGAGGCGAGCGGACGACCCAGCTTCGTCGCGATGAAGCGCGACGCCGCGCGCAGCGTGGCGAGGTCGATGCCCGTTTCGATGCCCATGCCGTGGAGCATGTAGACGAGGTCTTCCGTCGCGCAGTTGCCCGTCGCGCCCGGTGCGAACGGGCACCCCCCGAGACCGCCGGCCGATGTGTCGTAGATATGCACGCCGCTTGCGAGCCCCGCCATCGTGTTCGCGAGCGCGGTGCCGCGCGTGTCGTGGAAGTGCAGTCCGAGGCGGTCGATCGGTACGACGGCGCGCAGCGCGTCGACGAGGTCGAACACTTGGTTCGGCGTGCCGACGCCGACCGTGTCCGCGACGCTGAGCTCGTCGACGCCGAGGTCGAGCAGCCGCTCGCACACGCGCACGACGTCCGCCACGGGGACGTCGCCTTGGAACGGGCAGCCGAACGCGGTCGAGACCGCGCCGCGCACCCACATCCCGTCCGCCTTCGCGCGCTGCACGACGGTCGCGAAGCGCTCGACGGAGCGGTCGACCGACATGCGGATGTTCGCCTGTGCGAACGCTTCGGATGCCGCGGTGAAGACGGCGACCGCGCGCGCGCCGCACGCCATCGCGCGGTCCAGGCCGCGCTCGTTCGGCACGAGCACGAGGTACGTGCGCTCCGGATCCTTGCGGATCGCCCGGAACACGATCTCGGCGTCGCCCATCTGCGGCACGTGCGCCGGCGAGACGAACGAGGTCGCTTCGAGGATCGGCACGCCGGCGTCCGAGAGCAGGTCGCAGAAGCGGATCTTGTCCTCGGCGGCGATCGGCGCGGCTTCGTTCTGCAAGCCGTCGCGCGGCCCGACCTCGCAGATCGTTACGCGTTTGGGGAGGGTCGCCAGGGTCATGCGACGGGCTCCTTTCGCAGAAAGCGCGCGATCGCGTCGACGACGCGCGGCCACACCGCGTCGTCGTGCTTGAAGCGGCGAAACAGCGTCGCGAAGAGGTTCGACGCTGCGCCGAGGTTGAGATGGTTCGCCTCGTCGAGGTCGAGGCTGACCACCGGCATCGCGCCGTCGAGGGTCGCGGACTCGATCATCACGACGCCGTCGCTCTGCAGATGGTATTTCGGCATGCGGCCGATCACGTGCAGGAAGGGATGCCCGTCGGGCATCACCCACGGCGTCCCGGACAGCTTCCAGCGCTGCTTCTTCGGGTTGTCCGGATCGGGAACCCACGTTCCTGAGACACCGTTCATCCACGTCATGAACGGCGAGGCGACGTCCATGTCCGCCAGCACGTGCGTCGGCATGCGCGCGAAGCGCAGCGTCGCGGCGGCGTAGTTCGTGATGAGGCCGCCGTTGGGCGCGGCGATCTGCACCGACGCCGCGATCTCGCCCGCGCGGTGCGGGTACGCGCGCAAGAACCCGCGGTTGATCAAGCCGCCGGCGCTGTAACCGACGGCCGCGACCGGAAACGATGCCGGCTCGCGCGCGTGCAGCCGATCGAGAAAGGACGCGAACCGGTCGATGCGCTCGCGCAGCGGCTCGTCGCCGTCGGGAAAGACCGTGCAGTCGAAGCCGAGCGCCGCGAGCCCCTCGACGCCGTGCCGGCCGTCGACGAACGTGCGCATCACCTTCGCCTGCTCGTTCCAGCCCGGAATGAGAACGACGCGCATCCGCCTTCAGCCGATCGTGACCAGCGTCTGACCGCTCGCGACGAGGTCGCCCGTCTTGACGCGCACGTCGGACACCGTACCCGCGACGGGCGCTTCGATGCGGTGCTCCATCTTCATCGCTTCGAGCACGACGAGCAGCGCGCGCTGCTCGACCGTCGCGCCGGACGCCACCGCGACGGCGACGATCTTGCCGGGCATCGGCGCCGCGACCGTCCCGGACGACGCGGCGTGCGCGCCGTGCTCGGCGTCGGCGGTCGGCGGCGGCGGCAAGGACCAGCGCACGACGCGCCCGTCGACCGCCACCGTGCCGCCGCGCTCGTCGAACGTCGCGCCGTGCGCGTCGGGCTCGACGACTCCCGTCACGTCGCCGATCACCGTCCAGCGCGCGCCGTCGAACGTCGCGCGCGCGCGCACGGTCGCGTCGCCGAGCGCGAACGCGATCGGCACGCCCACGCGCGCCGGGCGCCATGCGCCGCCGCGCGCGAGCACCGCCGCGACGACGCGGCGCTTCGCCGCCTCGTCCGTCCGCTCAGCGCCGAGCCGAAACGTCGCCATGCGCTCGTCGAGGAAGCGCGTCGTCGTGTCGCCGGCGCGAAACGCGTCGTCGTCCGCGATCGCGCGCAGCAGCGGCAGGTTCGTCGCGATGCCGGCGACGTTCGTGTCCCGCAGCGTCGCGGCGAGCCGTGCGACCGCCGCATCGCGGTCCTCCGCCCACACGACGATCTTCGCGAGCAGCGAGTCGTAGAACACCGGCACCTCGTCGCCTGCGCGAAAGCCCGCGTCCAGCCGCACGCCGGGCGCGCGAGGAACGTCGAAGACGGCGAGCGTCCCGGACTGCGGCACGAAGTCACGCGCGGGATCCTCGGCGTTCAGGCGCGCCTCGATCGCCCAGCCGCGAGGCCGGATACCGTCCTGCACGATGCGCAGCGGCTCGCCGTTCGCGATGCGCAACTGCTCGTGCACGAGATCGACGCCGTAGACGAGCTCGGTCACCGGATGCTCCACCTGCAGCCGCGCGTTCATCTCGAGAAAGTAGAACGTGCCGTCGTCGTCGAGCATGAACTCGGCGGTGCCCGCGTTCGTGTAGCCGACGCTGCGCGCCGCGTTCACCGCGGCTTCGCCCATCCGCGCGCGGAGCGCGCGATCGAGCGCCGTGCTGGGCGCCTCCTCGATCACTTTCTGATGCCGCCGCTGGATCGAGCATTCGCGCTCGCCCAGGTGGATCGTCGCGCCGTGCGTGTCGGCGAGAATCTGGAACTCGACGTGGCGCGGGCGCCGGAGGTAGCGCTCGAGGAGCACCGCGTCGTCGCCGAACGCCGCGAGCGCCTCGCGTCGCGCGCTCGCGAGCGCTTCGTCGAAGGCCGCGAGATCGTCGACCACGCGCATGCCGCGCCCGCCGCCGCCGGCGCTGGCCTTGATGAGCACGGGCGTCCCGATGCGGCGCGCTTCGTCGCGCAGCCGTCCGGCGCTCTGGTCGTCGCCGTCGTAGCCGGGAACGACGGGCACACCGAACGCGCGCACGCGGCGCTTCGCCTCGATCTTCGAGCCCATCGCCGCGATCGCGTCCGGCGCCGGTCCGACGAAGACGAGGCCGCTGTCGATCACGAGGCGCGCGAACGGCGCGCGCTCGCTCAAGAAGCCGTAGCCCGGGTGCACGGCGTCCGCGCCCAGGGTCTTCGCCGCGGCGACGATCGCTTCGCCGTTCAAGTACGACTCCGCTGCCGGACCCGGGCCGATGCGCACGGCGTCGTCGAGCAGATCGCGGAACGCGGCGCGCTCGTCCGCGTCGGAGTACACGCCGACCGGCGAGATCCCGAGCTCGCGCGCGCCGCGCGCGATGCGGATCGCGATCTCGCCGCGGTTCGCGATCAGCAGACGGCGGATCATCGCCCGGCCCAGCCGGCCCGGCGCCGCTCGAGGAACGCGCGCAGACCTTCCTGCGCCTCGTCCGTGACGCGCTGCCGCGCGATCGCGCGCGACGTGATCCCGCGCGACTCGTCGTACGACGCCGCGATCACGCGCGGCAGCAGCGTCTTCGCCGCGGCGATCGCGTGCGGTCCGGCGGTGAGCACCTCCGCGGCGACGCGCTCGACCGCGGCGTCGAGCTCGCCGAGTGGGACGACGTCGTGCACGAGCCCGATCGCCTGCGCGCGCTCCGTGCCGAAGCGCTCGCCGGTCAGAAACAGCCGCCGGGCGTGCGAGACGCCGATCTTCGCGACGACGAAGGGCGCGATCACTGCGGGGATGATCCCGAGCTTCGTCTCGGTGAAGCCGAAGATCGCGCCGTCCGCGGCAATGACCGCGTCGGCGACGGCGCACAGGCCCGACCCGCCGGCGATCGCCGCGCCGTGCACGCGCGCGATGACCGGCTTCGGACAGCGGTCGATCGCGCGGAACATGTCGGACATCGCCTCCGCGTCGCGGACGTTCGCGGCCTCGTCGAGGTCGAGGGCGGCGCGCATCCACGCGATGTCGGCGCCGCCGCAGAATACCGCGCCGTCGCCTTGCAGCACGACGGCGCGCACGCCGTCGTCGCGCCCCAGTTCCTCGAACGCCTCGCGCAGCGCCGCGATCAGCTCGGCGTTGAATGCGTTCCGCACCGCCGGGCGGGCCAGCACGACGCGAGCGCACGCTCCCTCGCGTTCGATGCGCAAGACCGGTTCGGGCACGGCCTCGCTCGTTCGCCGAGGTCCCCGTCGCGGCCCGTCGGAAGCAGCCCGCATGCAGCTTCGCCGTCTCGCCGCCGCCGCCGTGGGCGCCGCGTTCCTCGCCGGCGGCCTGACGCCGACGGGCGCGCAATCGCCGTCGAATCCGGCCTCGCACACGGTCGACGTGACGCGCGCGACGCTCTCGAACGGGCTGCAGGTCGTCGTGCTGCGCGACACGCTCGCGCCCGTCGTGTCGACCTGGATGAACTATCTCGCCGGCGGCGACGAGGAGCCGATCACGGGCATCGCCCACGCGCAGGAGCACATGCTGTTCCGCGGCAGCAAGACGGTCAGCGCCTCGCAGTTCTCCGACACGACCGCGATCACCGGCGGCTCGTTCAACGCCGACACGCAGAACGAGATCACGCAGTACTTCTTCGAGATGCCGTCGCAGTATCTGGACGTCGCGCTGAACCTCGAGCGTTCGCGCGCAACGAGCGTGCTCGACCGGCAGAAGGACTGGGATGCCGAGCGCGGCGCGATCACGCAGGAGGTCACGAGCGACAACTCGAGCGCGGTGTACCGGCTGTATGCGAAGGCGATCGAGCACGTCTTCGCGGGCACGCCCTACGCCGACACGACGCTGGGCACCGTCGCGAGCTTCAAGCGCATTCAGGCGAAGGATCTCAAGGCGTTCTACGACCGCTGGTACCATCCGAACAACGCGATCTACGTGATCGCCGGAAACGTCGATCCGCAGGCGACGATCGCGAAGGTCAAGGCGCTCTTCGGCAACATCCCCGCGGCGAAGCTGCCCGCGCGCCGCGCCGTGCGCCTGCGGCCGCTCACGCCGCTCACGATGCGCGACAACAGCTCGGATCCGATCACGTTCGTGTTCGTCGCGTATCGCGTCCCGGGCTACGACGATCGCGCTTACTTCGCATCGGAGATACTCAACGACGTGCTGAACAGCCAGCGCGGCGCGCTCTACGAGCTGCAGGCGTCGGGCAAGTCGCTGGGGACGTTCGCGCAATCGCAGACGTATCCGAAGGCGGGCATGTCGCTGGTCGGCTCCGCGGTGCCGGTGACGACCAACGGCGAGAGCGCGGTCGCCGACGTCAAAGCGGTGATCGACGACTACAAGAAGCGAGGCCTGCCCGCGGATCTCGTCGAGGTCGCGAAGCAGCGCGAGGTCGCGCAGGCGGAGTTCGCGCGCAACTCGGTGCAAGGGCTCGCGACGCTCTGGAGCCAGACGCTGCCGGTCGAGCACCGCACGCCCGACGAGGATCTCGCCGGGCTCGAGGCGGTCACGCTCGACGACGTCAACCGCGTGTTGCGCACGTACTACGACGAGTCGACGGCAACGGTCGCGATCTCGACACCGAAGGAGGCCGCCGGCTCGGCGTTCGGCGAGAAGCAGGGCGAGAACAACACCGTGATCCCGACCGAGCACGCCCCGCTGCCGCCGTTCGCCCGGCGGATCCTCGCGAACCTCCACGTTCCGGAAGAGACGGTGCAGCCGGTGCAGCAAACGCTGCCGAACGGGCTCAAGCTGATCGTCGTACCGTCGAGCATCTCGCACACCGCGATCGTGCGGGGCGTGATCCTCAACAACGCCGGCGTCCAGGAACCGTCCGGCAAGGAAGGCATCGCATCGATCGTCGACGGCCTCTTCTCGTACGGCACGGCCTCGTACGACCGGATCGCGTTCCAGACGGAGCTCGACAAGATCGCCGCGAGCGTCAGCGCCGGACGCTCGTTCGGCGCCGACATGTTGACGGCGAAGTTCGACCGCGGCGTCGAGCTGCTCGCCGACGACGAGCTGCACCCCGCTTTCCCGGACGCGGCGTTCTCGGTCGTCAAGCAGCAGACGATCGGCACGCTGACCGGTACCGTCAAGACGCCGGATTACAAAGCCGGGGTCGCGACGGTGAACGCGCTCTACCCGCCCGGCGATCCCGCACGGCGCACG
Organism: Vulcanimicrobiota bacterium; assembly: GCA_963771525.1. GTDB lineage: Bacteria > Vulcanimicrobiota > Vulcanimicrobiia > Vulcanimicrobiales > Vulcanimicrobiaceae > Vulcanimicrobium. The sequence goes on from CAVYTL010000009.1 coordinate 31,630, forward strand.
GCCACGCCGGCGTCGGTCGGCACGATCACGCTCGACGACGTGAAGTCGTATTACGCGAAGACGTTCCGTCCGGACCTCACGGCGATCGTGGTCGTCGGCGACGTGACGCCCGAGCACGCGCGCGCGGCGATCGAGAAGTGGTTCGGCGGCTGGAAAGCCGACGGCCCGCGCCCGAGCGTCTACCCGCCCGCGGTGCCGCCGAACAAGGCGGCGTCGGCGACGGTGCCGGCGACGGGCCGCGTGCAGTCCGAGATGCGCATGACGGAGACGATTCCGATCGCGTACGACGATCCGGACTTTCCGGTGCTGCAGCTGGCGAACACCGTGCTGACCGGCGGCGCGTTCGGCTCGCTGCTCTACCGCGACCTGCGGGAGACGCACGGCTACGTCTACTTCGTGAACTCGACGCTCGCGCCGGGACACAACCGCAGTACGTTCGCCGTCAGCTACGGCTCCGATCCGCAGAACGTCACGCGCGCGGCTCGGCTCGTCGTCGACGACCTCGCGTCGATACAGCGCACACCGCTTTCGGCTGAACGCTTGACGCGCGCGAAGGCGCTCGTGCTCGGTGAGGTGCCGCTCGGTCGCGAGTCGTACGACGGTCTCGCCGGCGAGCTGCTGTCGTACGCGGAGACGGACCGCCCGCTCGACTCCGATCGCCTCGATGCCGCGGCGCAGCTCGCCGCGACGCCGGAACGCGTGCGCGCGGTGACGGCGAAGTGGATCCGGCCGAACGACTTCGTGCGCGTCGTCGTCGCGCCGGCGGCGAAGTAAGGACGCTTACGCCGGGACGGTGCGCGGCATGCTAGCATCACGGCATGGATGGACTCGGCGCCGCCCTCGAGCGGTTCGCGGCGATGCGCCCGCCTGAAGCGCCGCCGAGCGGCGACGACGACGCGAACAAGGTCTGGTACCTTCGCCGCAACAGGCTGTTCCTCGAAGCGACCGACGCCGGAATCGTCTCCAGCGAGCACCTCTTCACGATGTGCGAGATGCCGCGAGGCACGCGCGTGTTCGATCAGGGCGACACGACGCGGATCGTCTACGTCGTCAAGCGCGGCGCCGTCCGCATCGCGCGCGAAACGCCCGACGGAAAGGACGTGACCGTCGCGCTGCTCGGCGCCGGCGACTTTTTCGGCGAGGAGATGCTCTTCGACGATCGGCCGCGCACGACGGTCGGCGTCGTGGTCGAGGACGCGCTCCTGTGCACGGTGCGCGCGGACGATCTCTTCGCGCTGCTCTCGCGCGACCCGGCGCTCGCGCTCAACGTCGCCAAGCTGCTCTCGACGCGGCTCGACGACGCGCGCGCGACGATGGAGGACCTTGCGTACGCGCGCGTGGGCGATCGGATCCTGCACCTCTACCGCAAGCTGGCGGCGGAGCACGGCGTGCCCGTGCGCGGCGGAACGCGCGTCGACCTGCGCTTGACGCACGCGGACGTCGCTTCCCTCGTCGGCAGCACGCGCGAGACCGTGAGTGCCGAGCTCGCGAAGCTCGTCGACGCCGGCCGCCTGCGCGTCGAGGGCCGCGCGGTCGTCGTGCCGGCGGAGCCGGCACGATCGTGACGCTCGCGTGAGGCCCGTGTACCGGCACGGCGTCGCCGCACGGACCGCGCACTGGGCGTGGACGCTCGCGATCCTGGTGCTCGTGATGAGCGGCCTGCAGATTTTCAACGCGGCGCCATACCTCGACGCATCGGACAAGAGCGATCCTGCGAAGCGCGTGCTGGCATTCGCCACGGTGAACGCGCCGAGCGGACCGGCGGGTTACACGGTGCTGTTCGGCCGTCGCATCCGCACGACGCATCTGTTCGGCTACACCGACGACGGAACCGGCGAGGCGAGCGCGCGCGCCTTTCCGGCGTGGCTCACGCTGCCGGGACCGCAAGACCTCGCCGACGGCCGCCGCTGGCACCTGCTCTTCGCGTGGGTCCTGTTCGTCGCGTGGGCGGCGTACCTGATCTCCGCGGGCGTGCGGGGGAAATTGCGCGAGCTCGTGATGCGCCCGGACGACTTCCGCAAGCTGTGGCCGATGCAGCTGTACTATCTGCGCGTGCGAAAGACGCCGCCGCCTCACGGCACGTACAACCCGCTGCAGAAGCTGACGTACAACGTCGTCGTGTTCGTGTTCTTTCCGCTGCTGATCCTGACCGGCCTCACGCTGTCGCCGGGCGTCGACGCGGCGGTGCCCTGGCTTACTCCGGCGTTCGGCGGGCGTCAGTTCGCGCGGCTGTGGCACTTCGCGCTGATGGTGCTGCTGCTCGGGTACTTCGCAACCCACCTCGTGCTCGTCGCCTCGACGGGAGTGTGGAACAACATGCGCTCGATGATCACGGGCTGGTACGCGCTGGGTCCCGACGACGGCGTCGGCCCGTGACCCGTCCGATGAACCGCCGTCTGTTCGTCGCCTCGTCGCTCTCGGCGCTCGGTCTCGCGGGCTGCGGCGCCGTGAAGAACTCGCTGACGGACGGACCGTTCCGCGCCGCGCTGCTCTCGACCGAGTCGCTGAACCGCGCGGTCATCGGCACGCACGGGCTCGCGCGCGAGTACGAGGAGTCGGACGTCGACCGGCAATTCCGCGTGAACGGGCTCGACACGCCCAGCGACGCGACGTACATGGACCTCCTGCACGACGGCTTTCGCCGCTACCGCCTGGCCGTGAGCGGCCTCGTCGAGCATCCGCTGTCGCTCTCGCCGGGCGAGCTGCGCGCGGCCGGCACGCGAACGCAGATCACGCGCCACGACTGCGTCGAGGGGTGGAGCGCGATCGGGAAGTGGGCCGGCGTCCCGCTGGCGACCGTGCTCGCGATGGCACGGCCGAAGGCGAACGCGCGGTTCTGCGTGTTCCACTGCTTCGACGTCGACCAGTCAGGTTTGCACTACTACGAGTCGCTCGATCTGCACCAAGCCGCGCACCCGCAGACGATCCTCGCGCTCGATCTGAACGACCGGCCGCTGGACGCGGATCACGGCGCGCCCGTGCGCCTCAAGATCCCGACGCAGCTCGGCTACAAGAGCGCGAAGTGGGTGAGCCGCATCGAGCTCGTCGCGGATACGGCGCCGATCGCGGGCGGCCGCGGCGGCTACTGGGAAGACCAGGGCTACGAGTGGTACGCCGGAATCTAGCGCGCGGGTAGCGTCCGGCAAAGTCGGTCGCGCGTCGCGCGGCGAAGCCGCGCGGGGATGGGCGCTCCTTCGGCACCGCGGCTGGATCGCGCGGCATGCGGCGATCTGGCGGTCTCGGAGCAGCGCGAGTGGCTCGTCACGAACGGCCTCGGCGGGTTCGCCGCGGGTACCGTCGCCGGCACGCTCACGCGGCGCTACCACGGGCTGCTGTTCGCGGCGCGTACGCCGCCCGGCGGCCGCACGCTGCTGTGCGCGGCGCTCGAGGCGGAGATCGCGTACGACGGTGTCACCTACGCGCTGGCGACCGACCGGTGGCGCAGCGGCGCGATCGCGCCGGCCGGGTTCGTGCAGCTGATCGAGTTCCGCCTCGACGGGTCGGTGCCGGTCTGGACGTACGCGTGCGGCGACGCGCTGCTCGAGCGGCGCGTCTGGATGGAGCACGGCCGCAACCGCACGTACGTCGCATACCGGATCGTGCGCGCGCGCCGGCCCGTGCAAGTGGCGCTGCACGCGCTCGTGAACCACCGCGACCTGCACGCCGCGACGCACGCGGGCGACTGGACGATGGACGTCGCCCTGACCGACGACGGCGTGCGCATTGTGCCGTTCGCCGGTGCGTCGCCGATCGTGCTGCGCGCCGATCGCGGCACGTGCGTGGCCGAGCATGTGTGGTACCGCGACTTCGCGTACGTGCGCGAGCGCGAGCGCGGGCTCGACGACACGGAAGACCATCTGCGCGCGGCGACGTTCGTGTGCGAGCTCGCACGAACCGACGCCGTGACCGTCGCGATCGCGGACGAGGAGTTTCCGCCGTTGGACGGCGCAGACGCGCTGCGGCGCGCGCGCTCGCGCGACGCGCGGCTGCTCGAGCGCCGGCGCGACCTTCTCGGCGATCGCGGCGGCGATGCGCCATGGATCGCGCGCCTCGCGCTCGCGGCCGACGCGTTCGTCGTCCGCGGCGGAACGGACGACGACGCGGACGTGCGGTCCGTGATCGCCGGGTATCCGTGGTTCGGTGAGTGGGGACGCGACACCGCGATCGCGCTGGCGGGCCTCACGCTCGCGACGGGACGCTTTCGTGACGCCGCCGCGCTCGTGCGAACGCTCGCGCGCGGCGTCGACGGCGGGATGCTGCCGAACACCGTCGGCGAGTCCGGCCGCGAGGCGGCGTACAACAGCGTCGACGCGCCCCTGTGGTTCGTCGAAGCGGTGCGCCGGCTCGTGCACGACGCGGGCGATTTCGCGACGCTGCGCGACGTCTTCGGCGCGGTGCGCGCGATCGTCGAGGCGTACGAGCGCGGCACGCGCTTCGGCATCGGCGTCGATCCCGCCGACGGCCTCCTGCGCTGCGGCGAACCCGGCGTGCAGCTCACGTGGATGGACGCGAAAGTCGACGGCTGGGTCGTCACGCCGCGCACCGGGAAACCCGTCGAGGTCAACGCGCTCTGGATCAACGCGCTGCGCGCGTGCGCCGTGTTCGCCGCGCTGCTCGGCGAGGACGCGCGGCCCTACGCGGACGCCGCGGCGCGTGCCCGCGCGAGCTTCGAGCGCTTCTGGAACGCCGAGCACGGCTGGTGCTTCGATGTGATCGACGGCCCGCTCGGCGACGACGCGGCGCTCCGGCCGAATCGAATCTTCGCGGTGTCGCTGCCGATCGACGTGCTGGACCCGCCGCGGCGACGCGCGATCGTCGACGTGTGCGCGTCGCGGCTCTGGACGCCGGCCGGGCTGCGCACGTTGGCGCCGGGCGATCCGCGCTATTGCGGCCGCTACGGCGGCGACCGGCGCGCGCGCGACGGCGCCTACCACAACGGCACGGTGTGGACGTGGCTCGCCGGCCCGTTCGCGCTCGCGCATGCGCGCGTCTACGGCGACCGCGAGGGTGCGCGCGACCTGCTCGCGGCGTGCGCCGACGGTCTGGCGGCCGGCGCGCTCGGCATGCTGGCGGAGATCGCCGACGGCGACGCGCCGTTCGCGGCGCGCGGCGCCTTCGCGCAGGCGTGGAGCGTCGCGACCGTGCTCGACGCCTGGACCGCGCTGGCTTAGCGCGCGAGCGCGGCGTCGAGGTCGGCGATCAGCGCATCGGGATCCTCGAGCCCGATCGCGAGCCGCAGCAGATCGGGCGGGGAGAGCGAATGCGCGCCTTCGATCGACGCGCGGTGCTCGACCAGGCTGTCGTGACCGCCGAAGCTCGTCGCGCGCCTGAAGAGCCGCAGGCGCGCCGCGACGGCGAACGCATCGGCGGCATCGCCGCGGACGCGCATCGAGAAGAGCGCGCCCGAGCCCTCGGACTGCCGCGCCGCCAGCGCGTGCGCGGGATGCGAGGGAAGGTCGGGGTGCAGCACCTCGCGCACCGCGGGATGCTGCTCGAGGTACCGCGCGATGCGCAGCGCGGCCGCGTGCTGCGCCCGCACGCGCACACCGAGCGACGCGATCCCGCGCAGCGTGAGCCACGACGCGAAGGGCGAGGGGATCGCGCCGCAGAGATGCTGCACCGCGCGAATGCGCGACCACGCCGCATCGTCGCGCGCGGCGACCAGCGCGCCGCCCATCGCATCGTGATGACCGGCGACGTACTTCGTCGTGGAGTGCATCACCACGTCGGCGCCGAGCGCGATCGGCCGCTGCAGCACCGGCGTCGCGAGCGTGTTGTCGCAGGCGAGCTGCGCGCCGCGCTCGTGCGCGATCGCGGCCGCTCCGGCGATGTCGGTGACGCGCAACAGCGGGTTCGACGGCGTCTCGAAGAAGACGAGACGCGTCGACGGCCGCATCGCGGCGCGGAGCGCGGCGAGGTCGGATGAATCCGCGTACGTCACCGCCAGCCCCCACGGCACGAAGATCTCGTCCAGCATCACGCGGATGCTGTAGTAGCAGTCCTCCGCGACGACGGCGTGGTCGTCCGGGCGCAGCGCCTGGAACAGGGCCGCCGCCGCGGCGCTGCCGCTGGCGAACGCGGCGGCGTCGAAGCCGCCTTCGAGATCCGCGAGCGCGCGCTCGAGGTCGCGCCGGTTCGGGTTGTCGTCTCGCGAGTAGACGAAGCCGCCGGAGTACTCGCCGTGCTCGTCGCGCTCGAAGGTGGTCGAAAGTACGATCGGCGGCGCGACGGCGCGTTCCGGCGGGTTCTCCATGCCGCTCACATGCGGAACACGCCGAACGTCGTCGGCTTCGGCGGCGCGTACCGCGCGGCGCGGAGTCCGAGCGCGAGGACCCGGCGCGTGTCGAGGGGATCGATGATGCCGTCGTCCCACAGGCGTGCGGTCGAGTAGTACGGGCTGCCTTCGTGCTCGTACTTGTCGAGGATCGGCTGCTTGAACGCGGCTTGGTCGTCCGCCGACATCGCGGGCTTGCGCTTCTCGGCGTCGGCGTTCATGCGCACCGCCAGCAGCGTCGATGCGGCTTGGGCGCCGCCCATCACGCTGATGCGTGCGTTCGGCCACATCCAGAGCTGCCGCGGCGCGTACGCGCGCCCGCACATTCCGTAGTTGCCCGCCCCGAAGCTGCCGCCGATGACGACGGTGAACTTCGGGACCTCGGCGCAGGCGACCGCGGTGACGAGCTTCGCGCCGTCCTTGGCGATGCCGCGGTTCTCGTACTCTTTGCCGATCATGAAGCCCGTGATGTTCTGGAGGAACAGCAGCGGGATGCCGCGCCGGCACGCGAGCTCGATGAAATGGGCTCCCTTCAGCGCGGACTCGCTGAACAGGATGCCGTTGTTCGCGAGGATCGCGACCGGGTGGCCTCCGACGTGCGCGAAGCCGCACACCAGCGTCGTGCCGTAGCGCGCCTTGAACTCCGCGAACTCCGATGCGTCGACGATCCGCGCGATCACCTCGCGGACGTCGTACGACTGCCGCGCATCGCTCGGGATGATGCCGTACAGCTCGCGCGGGTCGCGTGCGGGCTCGCGCGGCTCGCGCACGGGCCAGGGGTCGTACGCGCGGCGCTCGAGCCGCGCGACGATCTGCCGCACGATGCCGAGCGCGTGCTCGTCGTCGAGCGCGTAGTGATCGGCGACGCCGCTGAGCCGCGTGTGCACGTCGGCGCCGCCCAGCTCCTCGGCCGTGACGACCTCGCCGGTGGCCGCCTGCACGAGCGGCGGTCCGCCGAGAAAGATCGTGCCTTGGTCCTTGACGATCACCGATTCGTCCGCCATCGCGGGGACGTACGCACCGCCTGCCGTGCACGAGCCCATCACGGCGGCGATCTGCGGAATGTCCCGCGCGCTCATGCGGGCCTGGTTGTAGAAGATGCGGCCGAAATGATCGCGGTCGGGGAATACGTCGGCCTGCTGCGGCAGAAACGCGCCGCCCGAGTCGACGAGGTAGACGCAGGCGAGACCGTTCTGCTCCGCGATCTCCTGCGCGCGCAAGTGCTTCTTGACCGTGATCGGGTAATACGTGCCGCCTTTCACCGTCGCGTCGTTCGCGACGATCGCGCAGTCGGTGCCGGCGATGGTGCCGATGCCCGTGACGATGCCGGCCGACGGCGCGTCGTCATGGTACATCGCGTGCGCCGCGAGCGAGGAGAGCTCGAGGAAAGGCGTGCCCGGATCGACGAGCCGATCGACGCGGTCGCGCGCGGTGAGCTTGCCGCGTTTGCGATGCCGCTCGACCGCGACCGCCCCGCCGCCAAGCTGCACGCGCATGAGGTTCGCGCGCAGCTCATCGACGAGCGCCGTCATGGCGGCGGCGTTGCGCTCGAAGTCGCCGCTGCGTCGTTCGACGCGGGTCGCAAGCAGGCTCACGAGCGTACTTTTTAAGTCCGTGTGAGAATATCCATCCCTGAGAGTTCGCCGGGGCGACGATCCGTTATGATGGCGGGGTGACGACGCAGAGCGCGGGCTCGACCTCGTATCGTCCTGCCGGGCCGCTCGACGCGGCGGCGGCGCTTCGGCCGTACGCCGGCCGGTGGAGCCGCCGCACGGCGGCGCACCTGCTGCGGCGCGCCGGTTTCGGCGGCGCGCCGGCCGACGTCGAGCGCTTCGCGGCGATGTCGCCGGGCGCGGCGGTCGACGCGCTGATCGCCTTCCCGCGCGACGGCGGCTTCGCGCAGCCTGCCCTCGAGCCGCCGCCGACGCCGCCGCTGGGAGTGTTTCGGCCGCGGGCGCAAGGCATGGCGCCCGACGAGGCGACCGTCCAGGCGCGCAAGGCGTTCCAGATGGCGAACAACGCGAACCGTCGCAAGAACCTGATCGCGCTGCAGACCTGGTGGCTCGAGCGCATGATCGCGACCGCCGCGCCGCTGCAAGAGAAGATGACGCTCTTCTGGCACGGCCACTTCACGAGCTCCCCGGAGAAGGGCACGACGGCGCAAGAGCTGCTGATGCAGAACCAGCTCTTCCGCCAGTACGCGCTCGGGAACGTGCGCGACCTGACGCTGCACATCTCGCAGGATCCGGCGATGCTGCGCTATCTCGACAACAACGTGAACCAGGCCGCCCATCCGAACGAGAACTACGCGCGCGAGCTGATGGAGCTGTTCACGCTGGGCATCGGCAACTACACGGAGACGGATGTGCGCGAGTCGGCGCGCGCGTTCACCGGCTGGACGTTCCGCCGCAATCCCGACGGTACCGGGTACTTCTACGACAACGTCCGTCAGCACGACGACGGCAAGAAGACGTTCCTCGGCCGCACGGGCAACTTCACCGGTGCCGACATCGTCGCGATCATCTTCGCCCAGCCCGCCGCCGCGCGGTTCTTCGCGACGAAGCTGCTCGCGTTCTTCGTCTACATCGATCCCGAGCCGCAACTGGTCGATCAGGTCGCCGCGCTCCTCGTGCGCAACGACTTCGAGCTGCGCCCCGTCATGTCGGCGCTGCTGCGCAGCAACGTGTTCTTCAGCGACCGCGCCTACCGTGCCTTGGTGAAGAGTCCCGTGGAGTTCGTCGTCGGAACGCACCAGCTGTTCGGCATCCCGCAGGTCGCCCCGATCGAGCTGGCCGCGCTGCGGCAGATGGGACAGGTGCTGTTCTATCCGCCCAACGTGAAAGGCTGGGACGGCGGCGCGGCGTGGCTCAACAGCCAGACGGTCCTCACGCGCGAGAACTTCGCGAACGGCGTCGCCAAGAGCCCGCAGATGCTGCAGGACGCGAGCTGGCTCTCGCCGGCGATACGGTCGATGGATCCCAAGGATGTCGCGCACACCCTCACCGGCGTCATGCTGCAGGACGACGTTTCGCCGGCGTCGGTCGCGCAGTTGGTCACGTACCTCGGGGGCGCCGGGCAAACCGAGCTCGCGCAGCTCTCCGCGGAGAACGTCGACGAGCGCGTCCGCAACGCCGCCTATCTCACGATGGCGATGCCCGCCTACCAGTTGGAATAGGCGCGACGCCCCCGGCTCCGCGCCCCCCACGCCTAGCGTGGGGCCCCAGACTGCGCGAGCCCTCCATCATTTCGGTGCCTTCACGATTCCCCGAGGTGGCTCGCAACAACAATGACCCAGTTTTCACGATCGTCGTTTCTTCTCGGAGCCCTCTCCGGGCTTGCGGTCGTCGCGCGCAACGATTCGATTTTCGCGCCGGCGCTCGCGCAGAGCCCGCTCCCGGGGCTGCCCGCGGCGAGCGATCGCGTTCTCGTCGTGATCAACTTCCAGGGCGGCAACGACGGCCTGAACACGGTCGTGCCGTTCGGGATGCCGGACTACTACCGGTACCGGCCGGCGATCGGGATCGCGCCGAACGACGTGCTGCGCATCGACGACGTGGTCGGGCTGAACCCCGCACTGGCGCCGTTCAAAAAGATGTACGACGCGGGCGGCGTCGCGATCGTGCAGGGCGTGGGCTAC